>JAZQSG010000024.1:0-3863 GCA_045630025.1 Acutalibacteraceae bacterium | reverse complement strand
GGTAAGAAGAACAGATGCAACCGATGCGGCGTTTTGAAGAGCTGAACGGGTAACCTTGGCAGGGTCTACAATGCCTGCTTCAATCATATCGGCATACTCTTCCTTATAAGCATCAAAGCCATAGTTAACCTTGCCGCTGGTTTTGATTTTATCAACGATAACCGCACCGTCAATGCCGGAGTTAACGGCAATTTGACGCATGGGCTCTTCAAGGGCTTTAAGAACGATAAGGGCACCCGTGCGCTCGTCGCCCTCGGTTTCGGCAACTACTGCCTCAACAGCTGCAGTGGCGTTAATAAGAGCTACGCCGCCACCTGCAACAATGCCCTCTTCAACGGCGGCCTTGGTAGAAGCCAAAGCATCCTCAATGCGGAGCTTTTTCTCTTTCATTTCAACCTCGGTAGCGGCACCTGCTTTAATTACGGCTACGCCGCCTGCAAGCTTGGCAACACGCTCTTGAAGCTTTTCACGGTCGAAATCGGAGGTGGTGGTTTCAATTTGTGCTCTGATTTGGTTAACGCGAGCGGCAATGGCTACGCTGTCGCCTGCACCGTCAACGATAATGGTGTTTTCTTTGGTAACCTTAACCTGACGGGCGCGACCAAGCTGGAACATCTGGGCATCCTTAAGCTCAAGACCCAACTCGCTGCTGATAACCTCGCCACCGGTAAGGATAGCAATATCGCGAAGCATTTCTTTACGACGGTCGCCAAAGCCGGGGGCCTTAACTGCAACACAAGTAAACATACCGCGAAGCTTGTTGAGAATAAGGGTGGTAAGTGCCTCGCCCTCTACGTCTTCGGCAATTATAAGCAGTTTCTTGCCTGCCTGCACGATTTGCTCAAGAACGGGCAGAATATCTTGAATATTGCTGATTTTTTTGTCGGTAATAAGTATAAAGGCGTCGTCAAGCACGGCCTCCATCTTATCCATATCGGTGCTCATATAGGGGGTGATGTAGCCGCGGTCAAACATCATACCCTCAACAACCTCTGAATAGGTTTCGGCGGTTTTGGATTCTTCAACGGTGATAACGCCGTCGTTTGATACCTTTTCCATTGCCTCGGCAATAAGCTGACCGATGAATTCATCCCCTGCTGAAATGGTGGCAACACGGGCAATATCCTTTGAACCGTCAACTGCCTTTGCATTTTTGCTGATTGCGGCAACGGCGGCCTCAACGGCCTTTTTAATGCCCTTGCGAACAACCATGGGGTTGGCGCCTGCGGCAATGTTTTTCATACCCTCGCGGATAATGGCCTGTGCCAAAACGGTAGCGGTGGTGGTGCCGTCACCTGCGATGTCGTTAGTTTTGGTGGCAACCTCTTTAACAAGCTGTGCGCCCATATTCTCAAAGGGGTCGGAAAGTTCGATATCCTTTGCGATGGTTACGCCGTCGTTGGTAACCAGGGGTGCGCCGAAATTTTTATCCAGCACAACGTTGCGACCCTTGGGGCCCAAGGTAACCTTTACGGTATCTGCAAGCTTATCAACGCCTGCCTGCAATGCTTTGCGTGCTTTTTCGCCGTAAATAATATCTTTTGCCATAATGTAACACTCCTTGAAATAGTTAACTGAAATTACTCAACGACAGCCAAAATGTCAGACTGACGCAAAATGGTGTAATCTACACCGTCAAGCTTAACCTCGGTGCCTGAATATTTTGACATAATTACCTTGTCACCTACGTTAAGATACATCTTTACCTCTTTACCGTCAACAATGCCACCGGGGCCAACTGCAACAACCTCGGCAATTTGGGGCTTTTCTTGTGCGGCAGCGGCCAAAATGATGCCGCTTTTTGTGGTTTCTTCCGCTTCGACCATTTTAATAACAACGCGGTCGATAAGGGGCTTAATAGTCATAAATATATTCCTCCGTTTGAATAATAACTTTTTTAGTTTTAGCACTCTTTGCGTTAGAGTGCTAAAGTATATTTTATACACTTTTTTTAAAAAATCAATAGAATTTTGGATTTTTGCCCATATTATTTTTTGCTTACTGCGTAGTTCTTGGGCGCTTTTTCGGCAGACTCGCTTTTAACGGCAATCTTGCGAGGTAAAATAAAGCGCATACCCTTTTCAACCAGCTCTGAGGTTATCTCTTCGGTTATAACAATCTCGCCGTCTAATGTAACCGGCAGGGGCTTTTTAGCCACAATGTGCATCTTTTTGCCAAAACTGCTGGCCACAATATCGCTGTATTTGGGAGCGGTGTGAAGGCCCTTTATGTATTTAGGCAGCAGGGTTAAAAGGCGCCGCCTTGTAACATTTCTGACTATAACGAAGTTAAGCAACCGTGAGTCGGGCTTGGCCTCGGGGGCAGATTTCATTCCGCCACCGTGATAATTACCCTTTGCCGATATGGCAAAAAGGAAGTGGCCCGTAATGGGCTCGTTATCATCCACGGTAATGGTAAGCTCGTTGCCCATTTTGCCCATAAGGGTGTAGAGCACCGAAAGGATATAGGCCATACTGCCGTTTATAAGGGGCTTTTTCTTAAAGCGGACAACGTTGTCGGCAACGGCTGCATCGAAGCCCATTGAGCATTGATTGACAGAATACATTCCGTCGGTACAGATAAGGTCAACCTCGATAGAGCTGCCCTTTATCTGGCCATCTACATCCATAAAATCCTGTCGGTCGCCGAAGGTAGCAACGTAGTCGTTGCCCGTGCCGCAAGGAAATACGCCTACCTCTGCATTTTTATAGCCGGCAACTCCGTTTACAACCTCGTGCAGGGTGCCGTCACCGCCGCAGGCATATATGCGCACCGCCTCGCCCGACGATGCATAACGCCGTGCAATATCGGTTGCATCGCCCTTGCAGGCGGTGGGCTCAATTACGTAATCGCCACCGTTTTCGGCAAAATAGCTTTCTATTTGAGGGATAAGGCGCATAATTGCCTTACCGCCGCCTGCGGTGCCGTTTACTATAAACACGTGTTTCATCGGGTTTCACCCTTTCACTTAAAATACATATACAGTTGGCAACGGATGCTGCCGTTATAAAGCTTGCGTCGCTTATCGGCAGGGCGGCCAAAGCATTTTTCAAAATTATCGTCAGAGCTGATAACGTTATATTTATAGCCCTTTTTGGAGGGGCAAACCTCGCCCAGCACCTTATAAAGCTGCTCGGCGGTTTTTATATCTAACAGCCGCTCACCGTAAGGAGGGTTGGTAACCACCACGCCTCGCTCGGTTGTGGGAGCAAAACCCTTTACGTCGGCAAGATGAACGCTTACACAGCCGTCAACCCCTGCTTTTTTAGCGTTTTCTGCCGCCAAGGCGATGCTTTGAGGGTCAACGTCACTGCCGATGGCCTTAAAGGTAACGGTGTTATCAATTTGCGCCAATGCGCGACCTCGCTCTTGCTGCCAAACGGATTGGGGTATAAAGCCAAACTTTTCGGCGGCAAAGCCACGGCGCAAGCCGGGAGCTATATTGCGTGCCATTAAGGCGCTTTCGATAAGAATGGTGCCGGAACCGCACATTGGGTCGTAAAGGGTAGAATCGTGATATATATGGGCAAGATAAACCATTGCCGCTGCTAAGGTTTCTTTTAAGGGAGCGTCGTTTGCATTGCGCCTGTATCCCCTTTTGTGCAAGCCGTCACCCGAGGTATCAAGCATAACGCACACCTTGTTTTTAAAAATAGAAAAGCTGATGCGGCAAAGAGCACCCGTCTCTTCCAGCCAGGTGAGCTTGTAGCATTCGCACAAGCGGTTGACGATGGCTTTTTTGATTATCGACTGGCAGTCAGGTATAGAGTGAAGTTGACTGTCTCGCGACCAGCCCTTTACGGGAAACGCATCGGCCTTGCCGATATAATTTTCCCACTTAATGGCCTTTACGCCGTCAAAAA
>JAZQSG010000023.1:0-6959 GCA_045630025.1 Acutalibacteraceae bacterium | reverse complement strand
CCGAAAACGTGGTTAAAACTCAGCGCGTTTACGGCGCATACGGCCAAAACGATATCGTTTTTGCAGGTCAGTACCGTTCTACCGACAAGGGCGTTACCTGGTCTGAGATGACGGGCTGCGTAGGCGTTTGCACCCATTCTCTCGACGGCACCCTTTACGGAACCGACGAAGAGGGTAAGGTTGTATCTTCTGCCGACTACGGCATCACCTGGGCAGAGGTTGGCTCTGTTCCCGAGGGAGTAAGAGCAATGACGTTCGACCAAGACGGCGACCGACTGCTTGTGCTTGCTCATAAAAACGTTGTTTACGCCTTGTCTAAAAAGGGCGAGTTGACCTTTATATTCAGCTTTGCCGAAGCAAGAGACTTAACGGGCGATACTATGGATATTCGCGATATAGCTGTTGACCCCGAAAACACAAACTGCTTCTACGTTTGCAACGGCCGCGGCATATACGCCAGCGCTACCGGCGTGCTTCGCACAACCGACGGGGGCAAAACCTGGCTTAACTGCGCCCGCAACGTAGGCGACGGAAGCCGCGGAGCTCAGGCCGCCAGAGATATCAGCCATCTTGATATCAATCCTCTTACCAAAGAGCTGTTTGCCTCGGGTGCTTGTCGCGGCGTGTACAAAATGGCTCTGCCCAAAAAATAAATTAAAGCCAAAACACCTCGAAGGCAAAACCTTCGGGGTGTTTTTTGTTTTGTTAAGGACAAGTTTTAAAATTTGCCCTCATATACATATAATGGCGTGTAAAATTTTACCAATTTTTATGGCAAAAATGATGCCCGTAATACCAAAAAAAGGAACAGTGAAGAATAATGTCACAAAAATTACCAATTTTGTTGTGCTTTTTATATATAAATAAGGACGAAATGATATGCAATGTGACGAAAAATGTTAAATGTTTGTAAACCCTGTTTATATTTAAAAAAAGTATGTTAAAATAGGATTGGTTAATTGTGGTCTAATATACTATTTTGGCCATTTTAGAAAAAGGATATATATTATATATATATCACTTTTGTTCACAAACGGAAAGAAGGATGAAACAGTGAAACGAATTTTGGCTTTTTTGGTTATCACAATACTTGTGTGCTCTCTTGCCGTTGCAGCAACGGGTTGTAAGGGCAGCTCCAGCGGTGACGATACCGCCAGCTTACCCAGCGATCTTATCCCCGGTGGTGTTGCTAACGTAAGCGAAGAGGTGCTTGCAGCTCTTTCAGAATCGGGCACCGTTTCAATCTATGAATTCCCCGGCGGCAATCCTGAGCGCATTAAAGAAAGAGACGAATACTTCAAAAACGTCTACAACGGCACTCTCGATAAGAAGAGCGTTGTTTGGGAAGGCTGGGAAAAAGTATACATAACCGACTTTGCTGCTGACGAAGCTCCCGACGTAACAACCGTTTTCTACAAGCTTTGGCCCAAGGTTGGTAACCGCGGCATGGTTTACTCAATCGAAGAGCTTAAAGAAAAAGGCGTTATCGGTCTTGATCACCCCACCTTTGACGACGATATCGAACTTTGCAAACAAAACTATTCCTACAAGGGCGAAACCTACGCCATCGGCGTAAGCTTCAAGAGTGCAGTTTACTGCTGTGTTAACACCGCCCTTTATAAGCAATACAACGTAAAATCTCCCATCGAGTACTACAACGAAGGTACTTGGAACTACGAAACCTTCGCCAAGTGCTGTAAAGAGCTCACCCGCGACAGTGATGGCGACACCGTAATCGACGTTTTCGGCTACGAGGGTTGGGACTACAGCTGGTTCGTAGTTGCAAACGGCGGTCAGCTTGTAAGAATGGATGAAACCGGTAAGATTTACGAGTGCTTGGATACTCTTAACGTTAACAACGCTCTTAACAATATCCACCGCCTTGCCAACGTTGACAAGTGCGTTGCAGCAAAGGGCTCCTTCTCACGCGGAAAGGTTGGTATGTTTGCCGCACTTAAGACCAACATCTCCAAGCCCATCGGCCGTGAGGAAATCACCTTCGAGTGGGATATCGTTCCCTTCCCCTACGGCATCGACAACAAGGGCAACACAATGCCCGGCGATATCAACGGTAACGCCATTTCAACTTCAACCGATAATCCTCAGGGCGCACTTAACTTCATAATTGCCGACCGTACCTTCGAAAAGATGATGGATGGCAAGTATGACGAAGAATTCCTGTCATTGTTCAGTGAAGAGCAGCACACTATGATGGCTGACTACGACAACTTTACAGATAACGCATTCTTCATGGGCGTTGGCTCTTTGTGGAATGCTCAGTGGGATTTCTGGACTGCACTTTCAAGCAGCAAGCGCGACGTAAGCGAGGTTCTTGAAACCTACCGTCCCATGTTCCAGGCACAGTGCGAGCTTGAAATGCAAAGCGCAAACTGATAATGAAAATTGCCCGGGGTCTAAAAATCACAATTCTTTGTCTTTTGCTTGCAACTGCTTTAATGGTGTGCGTGGGCTGTAACGGTTTGGTATCCGGCGAGGATTTAAACGACCAACAGCCCGGCTCCCTTTACGAAGCCGCAAACGTTACTGTTTACCGCTTTGACGGCGGCACTGAGGGAATGACGGCATACGATGAAGATTGGTACAACGGTTTTTTAGATTACTATCTCGACAATTACGGCGGCACGGTGTCGTTAGTAAAGGTTGAGTGGGAAGGTTGGGAAAAGCAGTTTAACACCGACCTGGCAGCAGGCACGGCGCCCGACCTTATAAACCTTTTTGAAAAAAATTATGTCGACCTGCTCAAGCGTGACCTTTTGGTCTCGGTTGAGGAATTAACCGAAGAGGGGATAGAGGGAATAAATCATCCCTCTCTCTTACTCAAGCAAGAGCTGGCGGCAAACCTATATACCCACAAAGGCAAAAGCTACGCATTTGCTTGTGCTTATGCCGAAGCGGATATGATATTCGTTAACGAAAGTCTTTTCACCAGCTACGGCGTTAAATCCCCGTCGGAATATTACAAAGAAGGCCGTTGGGACTACACCGCTTTCGAGGCGTGTGCCAAAGCCATTTATGAAGATTTTGACGGTGACGGAAAAAACGACACCTTCGGCTATTACGGATGGAATCCTTATAGCATAGTTGTGTCGGCAGGCGGCCGATGGATAGATGCTGACGACTCGGGCGATTTCGTGTCTTACGTAAACGAAAGCCAAACGCGAAAAGGCCTTGAAAATTACCGTCGGCTTTACCTTTCGGGCAGCGTTACCGACAACTATTCAAACTGGCTTAAGGGCAGGGTTGCAATGGTAGGGTGGACCCCCAAAAACGAAATTTACAATCTGTCAAGCGGCCGATTGGGTTTCAAGTGGTCGATGGTACCCTTCCCATTAGAAAACGTTAACAACTCTACCCGCTCGGGTAAGTGCTACGGTTGGGCGATACCTCGCTCAACGGTTAACCGACAGGGTTGTGTAAGCTACGTTGTGGCGCTTAACGCTTACGAGGTTATCAACCCGTCCCCCAATCTTATATACAGCCAGGTGTTTTCGGTCGATCAAATGCAAATGATTGCCGATTACACGCAAGATATCTGCATTCCACTTTACAACAGCGTAGGTTCACTCGGTACCCACCAATGGGATATATGGGGCGCGTTAAAAACCGCTGATATTCCCTTTGAAAAGGTAATGGATATGGCAAAAACCAAAACCGAGGAAGAACTTAAAAAATTAGGTTAAATTACACCCGGTGTGTTTCAAAATATAACAAGGAGGTTTCGGTTGTGAAAAAATTATTTAGTATGTTGCTTATAGTTGTTCTTGTTTGCGCTTTGGGCGTAATAGCAACCGGTTGCAACGCAAGTAGCCCCTCAACCGACGAAGGCGGCAAGTATAGCGATGCTATCCCCGGTGGCGTAGGCGACGTAAGTGAAGAGGTGCTTGCAGCACTTAGCGATTCAGGCAAAATCAAAGTTTACAGTTGCCACCTTGCAGGTGACGCAGCAGAAAAAACCGACGCAGGTGCATGGTGGAAGGAATTCTACGAGTACTATAAAGCGGTTTATAACGGCGAGATCGACAGAGTTGTCGTTCCGTGGGAAAATTGGGAAGATAAATACGTGGTAGACTTCGCCAGCGGCGATGCTCCCGATCTTATCTACGCCTTTGAAAAGAATTGGCCCAAGCTTGCAAACAGAGGTATGATCTTCTCTGTTGACGAGATGAAGGATAAGGGCGTTGTCGGTTTCGACCATCCTTACCTTGTAGACGGTCTTGATCAAGTAGATTACATATACACCTATAAGGGTAAGTCTTACTCCTTCGCAAAGAATATGGCCGAGGCCGATATGATCTTTGTTAACGAGGATTTGTTTAAAAAGTATCAGGTTAAATCTCCTTCCGAGTATTATAAAGAAGGTACCTGGAACTGGGTTAACTTCGAAAAATGCTGTGTCGAGCTTACCCGCGATACCAATGCAGACGACGTTACCGACGTTTTCGGCTACTACGGCTGGGATGCTAACTTCATTGTTAACGCTGCAGGCGGCCACATTATCACCCTTAAAGATAACGGTGAGCTTGAGGTTACTATGGAAAGCGTTGAAGCAATGCAGGGCTTCGAAAACGTTCACAGCGTATACGGCAAGCTTAAGATTGCTGCTGACGCCAACAACTTCGAAAAAGGCACCATCGGTATGATCGCTTGGATGCCCCAAAACGAGTATAACGGCTTGTTCGGTCAGAACGATACCGATCAATACACCTTCGAGTGGTCGATGATACCCTTCCCCCTCGATGACCGCACCAACAAAACAGGCATACGCTCCGGTAAGAGCCGCGGTTGGGTAGTTTCTTCTTCCGCTTCCAACATTCAGGGTTGCATCAACTACTTGATTGCACACAGAGCGTTCAGCCAAAACAATCCTCAGCCCGGCGACAAATTTGCCGGCTACGAGGGCAGATTTACCGAAGAGCAAATTCAAATGATTGAAGACTGCTCACGTAACGCAGTAATGCCCATCTATCAGGGCGTTGGCACGTTGTGGCACTCACAGTGGGATTTCTGGACCAACCTTAAGAAATCAAAAACCACTGTTAAAGAGCACATCGAAACTTACAAGTCTATGTTTGAGAACCAGGTCATTCTTGAGAATGAATCTGCTACCAATTAATCATAGAAAAAACACAAGGAGGTTTTCAGAATGAAAAAAGTATTAAGCTTAATACTTGTTCTCGTTTTGGTATGTGCATTGGGCATTATGGCTACCGGCTGTAACCCCGGCGAAACCGCAACCGAAGACGGCGGCAAGTATAGCAACGAAATCCCCGGTGGCGTTGGCGACCTCAGCGAAGAGGTTCTGGCTGCACTGTCTGATTCAGGTAAAATCAGAGTTTACAGCTGCCATCTTGCCGGTGATGCAACCGCTAAAAGCGAAGCAGGCGAGTGGTGGAAGGAATTCTACGAGTACTACAAAGAGGTTTACAACGGCGAAATCGAGCGCATTGTAACCGATTGGGAAAACTGGGAAGACAGATACATCGTTGACTTCGCCGGTGGCGACGCTCCCGACCTTATCTACGCTTTCGAAAAGAACTGGCCCAAGCTCGCAAACAGAGGTATGATCTTCTCTGTTAACGAGATGAAAGACAAGGACGTTGTTGCTTTCGACCATCCTTATCTTGTTGAAGATATCGACCAGGTTGCCAGCATCTACTCCTACAAGGGCGAGCAGTACACCTTCGCAAAGTGCATGGCTGAGGCCGATATGATCTTTGTTAACGAAGATCTGTTCAAACAGTATCAGGTTAAGTCTCCCTACGAGTACTACAAAGAGGGTACTTGGAACTGGGTTAACTTCGAAAAGTGCGTTCAAGAGCTCACTCGTGACAGTGACGGCGACGACGTAACCGACGTATTCGGCTATGCCGGTTGGGACGCAAACTTTATCGTTACTGCAGCAGGCGGCCGCATCATCACCCTTAAGGATGACGGTAAGCTTGAAGTAACCATGAAGTCTACCGAGGCAATGCAGGGCTTCGAAAACGTTCATACCATCCACGGTAAGATCAAGGGCGCAAGCAACTCTACCAACCAGGAAACCTGGGCACAAGGCAAAATCGGTATGCTTGCATACATGCCCCAGAACCTTTACAACTACGTATTCGGCAAGAACGGCACCGACAAGATCACCTTCAACTGGTCAATGGTACCCTTCCCGCTTGATGATCGTACCAACAAAGAAAATATCCGTTCAGGTAAGAGCTATGCTTGGGTTGTTTCTTCTTCTACCACCAATGCACAGGGCTGCATCAACTACATGATTGCATACCTCGCATTCAATAAGAAGATGCCCAAACCTGACGAGAAGTTCAACGGTTACAAGGGTAACTTTACTGAAGAGCAGCTTCAGATGATTGATGACTGCGCACGTCAGATGGAAGTTCCGATTTACCAGGGCGTAGGTACCTTGTGGCACTCACAGTGGGATTTCTGGACCAACCTTAAGAGAGCAAACACCTCTGTTACCGAGCACATCAACACCTACTACGCAATGTTCGAAAATCAGGTAATTCTTGAGAACGAATCAGCTACTAATTAATTAAATTAGTTAGAAATACATTATCCACGGGGATTTTTATCCCCGTGGATGACTGTGTTTAAAACGGATGTGCGACTTGCTATATATAATAGTAAGGAATATCATCCAAAGGCAGAAACCGCCGGAGCCCTCCGGCATCGGAGCTTTCTGCGTTTGGATGGGCTCGCCTCTCCGACAAAAAGGCGGCGCCTACCGCCAAAAATTCAAACGAAGGGAAAATGCCGAATGTTTAACAAACGTGTGTTTGCGTTGCTTATGGCGATGATAATGCTGTTGGCTGCAGTGCCTACCTTAACAGCGTTAGCAGCACCGGCCGATGCAACCCAAACGGAAGACATGACCGATACCGACAATAACGGATCGGACCTTAACACCAGCGGTCTTTCTTTCAAACAAT
>JAZQSG010000022.1:0-2035 GCA_045630025.1 Acutalibacteraceae bacterium | reverse complement strand
AAGGGAATTGAAGAATACGTTACCGCCGCCAAAGAGGTGCTTAAAAAATACCCCACCGCCATTTTTCATATTGTGGGCGGCTGCGACTCCGATTACGAGCAATACCTTGCCGAGGCGGTTGAAACCCAGGGCATTTTTTATCACGGCCACAGCAACTGCGTAGGGGATTTTATCGCCCGTTGCTGCTGCACCGTTCACCCCACCTATTATCCCGAGGGAATGAGCAATATTTTGCTTGAAAGCGGCGCCATTGCCCGACCCGTTATCACCACCGACCGCAGCGGTTGCCGCGAGGTTGTTGAGGATGGGGTAAACGGCTTTATAGTTAACCAAAAGGATGCAGCCGACCTTGCCGCCAAGCTTGAGCGATTTATCTCTCTTGATTGGCAGACCCGTCGCGATATGGGTCTTGCAGGTCGCGCCAAAATTGAGCGAGAGTTTGACCGCCGCATTGTTGTAGAAAAGTATATGACCGAAATTGACGAGGTGTCAGATGCAAAACAAGCTTAAGCGAGTTCTTTTCGTCTTGCCAACCGACAATATAGGCGGTACGCGCACGTCCCTTATCAATCTGCTGTCGAATATGGATAAAAGCAGATACGATATTGACGTGCTGTTTATGCTGCACCGCGGCAGCTTGCGCGAGCAGTTTAAGCAGCATTGCAGGGTTTTGCCTCAAGATAGGGTGTTGCTGGCAGGCAGAGAATCCTTGCGCGGGCTGCTTAAGTCAGGTCGTTTGTGGTCTTTTTTAAGGGGCCTTGGCTTTGCGGCAAAGGCAAAGCTGAAAAAAGAGATGTGGTACGAATCGGTTTACCGTAAGGCCGCCAAAAAATACGGCGGCAAATACGACTGTGTAATCGCTTTTCAGGAAAAGGATGCCACCGAGTTTGCCCGTTATATTGATGCCCCACGAAAAATTGCGTGGGTGCACACCGATTATTCCCGAAGCGTAAGAAGCGTGGGCGAGGAGCGTTTTTCTTATCTGTGCGGCTTTTTTGACCGCGTGGTTTTTGTGTCGGATGCCTGCTTAAATCAGTTTAAAGAAAATGCTCATATTGACGCCGACAAAATGCTTAGAATTTACAATACCTTTGACACGGCCGCCATTATTGAAAAAAGCGGCGAGTTTATACCCGAAAATCCCACCGACCGCCCTGTTTTCGTTTCGGTTGGCAGATTTTGCGAAGAAAAAAGCTTTGACCGCGCCGTTGAGGTTGCAAAGCGTCTTAAAGACGGGGGCTACAGCTTTAAGTGGTATATAATAGGCGACGGCGAGTTGTTTTGCGATATTCAAACCATGGTTGCCGCCAATAATCTTGAGGGGTACGTTGAGCTTACGGGCAGAAAAAGCAATCCCTATCCCTATATAAAAGCTGCCGATGCGATGATTCTTACGTCTATAGTTGAGTCTCACCCCATGGTGGCAAACGAGGCGTTTATATTATCGGTTCCGGTTGTTTCGGCGGGATTTTCTTCTGCCAAGGAGTCGGTTGTTCATCTGCAAAACGGAATTTTGTGCCAAAACAGCACCGACAGCGTATACGAAGGGGTAAAATCCGTTTTGGATAATCCCGATTTACTTAAAAAGCTTAAAGCCAACCTTAAAGATTTTAGCTATGACAATTTGGCAATAGTTAAGCAGGTTGAAGCTTTAATTGAGGGCAAGTTATAATTATACAGTAATTTCTAAGGGAGGATAAAATGTTAGAGGCGGCAGCAAAACTTAAGTACAGGCAATCGGATTTGCCTGACAAGGGTAGAGGGCTTACCTTGGGTAAGAGCTTTATATATTGCGTTGTTGCATTAAGCTATCTGTGTCAGATGCTGGTGCTTTTTAACCGTTCGGTTTTTGAGCCCGTCGTAGGCCCCGTGATGGCTTTGTGCTTCGTTATACTTATGTTTACCGAATATTACTACGTTCCCTTTGGTATAGTTTTGCTTACCCCCCACGCCCTGGGCACGGTAATTATGGGCCGAATGTCTTTTTATATGCTGATGGCCTTTTTGCTGGTTATAAGGATGTTTGTGGTAAAGT
>JAZQSG010000021.1:0-5901 GCA_045630025.1 Acutalibacteraceae bacterium | reverse complement strand
GTTGCCGGCGGCACCGTTCCCCTTTACGAGCTGCACAAGCTGGATGCAGAAAGCGCCGCCCAAGCGCTGATGAAAATATCGGGAGTTGGACCCAAGGTGGCCGCCTGCGCCCTGCTTTTTGGCTGCGGCCATATAGAGTGCTTCCCCATTGACGTGTGGATAAGGCGAGCAATGGAGGTTATGTTTAACGACGGCTTGCCCAAATATGCATTGCCCTATGCAGGCATTGTTCAGCAATACATTTTTCACTATGCGCGGCTGACCGGCCTTGACGCTGATAAAATGGGCGAAATATAAAACTAAACCCTGCTATCACAACGGTAGCAGGGTGATTTTTTATAGTTTTTCGTCAGGCACCTCTTTGGCAAGACTTGCGTTGGTGTAGCGCTTATCGTCGGTAACCTCTTTTATAACTTTAATGAAAGGCGGAAACTCAAAGGTTTGTTGGGGGCTTAAAAGCTCCAACTCCATAATTGCTCTGTCGTTCCAGAAGGGGTAAAGGTCAATTTCAAAATAATTGCCCTTCCACATTACAAGGTGCCTGGTTTTTTGAATGGGTTTGCGGTTGGGGTCGGCGTATTGCAGATAATCGGCATACTCATCGGCTGTAAGGCGGCACTCAACCTCTTGGCGCACCACCTCTGTGACGGTGTGCTTTTCTGTTTTTATGTAAACACAGTCCTCGCCCACTCCCCTTTTTCTGACGCGGCAATTACCGCCGCTTGGCATTGACAGATAAACCTGTGTTATGTCAACCGACTGATGAAGCTCTGCATCTGTGAAATCGGGGTATTCTATAAGAAATTTACGCTCGACCTCTTGGGGCTCGGGAATGCCGAGATAGCCCTTTACCTCGGCCAGCAAATCGGAAAGCTTTTGCTGAAAATCTCCCCTGTTGCTTATTACGCGAAGGTGGGGATGGCCCATCCAGCAAGAAAGAGTCTTGCGGTCAAGAGCAATGGCCTGCTCAGGGGTTTCGGTGCGTGAGCTATTGTTTTTAAGGGTATAAAATTGCTCTGCGCCGTCGGCGGCTGTGGTAAGGTGAAAAACGGCACCGTATCGGTCACGGGCAACAATGGGAGTAAGCCCGTATTTAGCCAAGCTTTGCTTAAACAGGTCGTTTTCAGCATAAGCAAGGCAATCGTTTATGCCGCGGTCAAAAAGTACCACGGTGGGCTTGTCGTCAGGCATCATTTCGGCCGCTTTAAAGAAAAGGTTGTGCTTAAAAAGCATATAGTCGGTGTTGAGATGCTGATAGTCGACCCAATCCTTCATCCCCGTGGGGGTAATGCCGCTTTGCATCAAATCGGTAGCCGTTTCGCCCACGGTGAGCACTCGCCAGCCGCACTTTTCAAGCTCTGTTTTCAGAAAGGGCAATGCGCTGCTTTTTCCTCCGCACGGGCCGCCCGTGAGAACTATACTTTCGGTCATACGATGCTCCTTTTATCCACCTATTATAAAGCTGACGTCACTATCTATTTTTTTAGTTTTGCCATTACTGTAAACATACAGATCGCCGGTGCTTTCAGCGGTCGGTTCCTCTTCGATTATGTAAACCAAATCGCTGCCAAACACCTTTATATTGGAATAGTAAGAATTCTCGGCCACAGTAATAAGCTTGCCTTCTGAATACACCTTAAGTGTGGAGGTACCCTTTTCTTTGTCATAATCAGTTCTGCAATACATATGGTCTTTGCCGTCGGCATCGGTATAAGTATCGAAGGAATACACGTTATCTGCTATTAATTTTTCTTCAATATACAACTTGCCTGAGATACGATCGTAATCTTTAAGATAAACCAGCTTATCGTTAATCATACTGCTGGAATATACGTTATCTACCGAATAAAGCAGTTTGTCTGCCCTACCGTTTTTGAGACTGTATTTTTCAACAGTACCCTTTTTGCCGCCATTGCCGGCTTCTTTGAAATAGACGGCGTCATCGGTCATTGCATAGTAATCTTTTTGCTCTTCGGTAATCACGCTTGCTTTGCCGTCACGTACCATTGAAAGGTTGACAAAGCTGTTGAGGTATGAACGAATGTACTCATCCATATTTTGGCCGTCGGTAATTGTTGACAAAAGCACTTCTTTAACCGGCAGCTTTTCATTTTGATAATAGGCGATGACCGCCTTGCCCTGTAACACATCAGAGCCGACAACACTTACATTAGATGCTATCTTTTTAGCATCTTTGCCGTTGTAATACCAAAGAGAACTATAACTTACATTTGTGCCGCTTTGGGAATATCTATTATACTTTTCCGCACCTGCTTCGCCCATATCGTTAACAATGCAGTCAGAATACTCGTAATACTCGATGTCATCTATGGCCAAAAAATACAATTCGCCCGTTTCAAAAGACCAAAAAGACATAGTAGAGTTTGCATTTTTGCTTATCCGCTTAGCGGTTTTGCCATCTTTGCACGCAAACAATGAATAGCCGTATTCTATCTTTTCGGGAGGATTATCATAATCGGTTTCAGGCCGCTCCTCAAAAAAGAAAACGGTGGTTAAATTTTCGTCGTCACTAAAGACGGCCTGGCTGACGTTATTCTTATAAATGTTATCGTTTATTAAGTTGGCTTTTGAATCTTTATCCTTGATGTAAAGCTTATAATCCTTGGTAACGTAAAGCAATCGGTTACCATCCTTTGATAAGCGAAACATAATAATATTATCGGATATTTTTTGAGTATCCTTAAAATCATAAAGATAGAGGGCATCATCAAAATTTTTATATGCCACCTTTTTACCGTCGCCCGATATAAGATAGCTCGTCACCTTTTTTGCAATCTCTTTTTCAGAGCCGTTGCCATCTTTGCAATAAAGCGTGCAAGCAGAAAAGGTCATATACTTTTCGAGATAAAAGATGCGCTTGCCGTCATCACTAAGTTTCACGGCACCTTTTACGTCTTGCTCGCTGACGGTACGGTCGTTTTCTTCATACCAATCGTTTAAAAACTGCTCGGTGATCTTTTTGCCGTTATAATACAAGTGCCCTTCTTTTAAATAAACAACACTTGCACTTGAACTGCTGTTGCACCCTGTAAGCGATATTAAAAGTGTAACGACAATAACCAAAACTTTGATTGCAAATGATTGTACCTTTTTCATCATTCCGCCTCCAGTCTTATCTTACATATATAATATCACAAAATTATTCACAACGCAACACCTTGGACTTGCAAGTTTGATTTTGCTTTAAGCATAGAATTTAACGAAGGGGGCTTATGCTATGCTTGAAATATTGGCAGCCATTGAACATTTTTTGTTTTTTATTTTACACGTTAATCAATCGGGTAAATTTCCTAAGGCGCTATCTTTAAAGGAAGAAACCGAATGCTTTGAAAAAATGGCCCTGGGCGACCGCGAGGCCAGAAGCAAGCTTATTGAACACAACCTGCGGTTGGTGGTGCACATAGCGAAAAAGTACTTCTCTCACGATATAGAACAGGATGACCTTATATCCATAGGCACCATAGGTCTAATAAAGGCGGTGGAATCCTTTAAAGGGTCGAAGGGCACGCGTTTTGCCACCTACGGCTCTCGGTGCATTGAAAACGAAATTCTTATGTTTTTCAGAAACCGTAAAAAATCGGTTAACGATTTGTCGGTAAACGATCCCATAGAAACCGACCGCGAAGGCAATACCCTATCGCTTATTGACGTTATTGCCTGCGACGATAACATTGCCGATAACCTTGACCTGGCAATAAACATTGAACAGTTAAGCAGATTTATGAAGCAGCTGGACAATCGGGAACGCGATATATTGTGTTTGCGTTATGGGCTAGGCGGACGAAATCCTATGCCTCAAAGAGAGGTTGCCAAGCAGCTGGGGATATCTCGCTCGTACGTATCGCGCATTGAAAAAAAGGCGCTGCAAGAGCTGAAAAGCCGTTTTGATGCAGAAGATAACGGCAAAAACACGGCTTAAAACGGGGTTTTTGGCAAGTGAAAAACGCTCAACAATATCTTGTAAACATTTTTAAAAAAACACCCTATATTTTGTGTTTTTTACTATTGACACAAGATATATAGTGTGATATACTTGACAAGCACTCTCAGCAAAGGAAGCATTACAGCATGAATATTCAAGGTTTTCAAAAGCTTACTTTGCTTGATTTTCCGGGCAAAGTTGCCTGCACAGTCTTTACCGGCGGTTGCAATTTCAGATGCCCGTTTTGCCACAATGGGTCGTTGGTGCTTGAACCCACAATATATAGTGATGCCACAAACGACCTTTTCGACTATCTTTCAAAGCGAAAAGGCATTGTTGACGGGGTTTGTATCACGGGTGGTGAGCCCCTGCTGCAAAAGGATATTGAGCCCTTTATACGCAAGGTAAAGGATATGGGCTACGCCGTTAAGCTTGACACCAACGGCAGTTTTCCCGACAAGCTGCTTGAGCTTGTTAAAACGGGGCTTATAGATTACATAGCCATGGACGTTAAAAGTTCACCTGAAGGTTATGCCGTTGCCGTAGGAACCGATATTGATATGACGGCCATAAACCGCAGCATTGACATCATCCGTCAAAGCGGTGTTGATTACGAGTTTCGCACCACAGCGGTTAAGGGCATTCACACCACGGCAGATTTTGATAAAATCGGACAATGGCTTGCGGGATGCAAGCACTATTATATACAGCGCTTCGTTGATTCAGGCAACCTCATTAAAGGCGGAGAGGCCTTCTCTGACGACGAAATGCACGGCCTATTGTCAATTATAAAAAAATATATTCCCGAAGCCCAGCTTCGAGGACAAAACTAACGAAAGTGGGGAGTAAAAATGTATAAGGTTATTAAAAGAGACGGAAAAGTTGCAGATTTTAATCTTAAAAAGATTTCTGATGCCATTACTCAGGCATTTGAAGCTTGCGAACGCCAATTTAACGCCGATATTATCGACTTTTTGGCTTTGAAGGTTACGTCTGACTATGAGCCCAAGATTGTTGACGGTGTTGTTGCCGTTGAAGATATTCAGGACAGCGTTGAAGCTGTGCTTGTTCAGGCGGGCTATGCAGACGTTGCCAAGGCATACATTCTTTATCGCCGTCAGCGTGAAAAGCTGCGTAACATGAAGTCAACCATTCTTGACTATAAAGAGATTGTTGACCAGTACGTTAAAAGCACCGACTGGCGTGTAAAAGAGAATTCTACCGTTACCTATTCTGTTGTCGGTCTTATTCTCAGCAACTCGGGAGCTATCACCGCAAACTATTGGCTGAGCGAGATTTACGACGACGAAATCGGCAACGCTCACAAAAATGCCGACATTCATATTCACGACCTTTCTATGCTTACCGGTTACTGCGCCGGTTGGTCACTTAAGCAGCTTATCGAAGAGGGTCTTGGCGGCGTAGGCGGCAAAATTACCTCTGCACCCGCAAAGCACCTTGCCACCCTTTGCAACCAGATGGTTAACTTCCTTGGTATTATGCAAAACGAGTGGGCAGGCGCACAGGCGTATTCTTCCTTCGATACCTATCTTGCTCCCTTTGTAAAGGTTGACAATCTTAGCTACGATGCAGTTAAAAAGTGCATTGAAAGCTTTATTTACGGTGTTAACACCCCCAGCCGTTGGGGTACCCAATCGCCCTTTACCAACATTACCCTTGACTGGACCGTTCCTCACGACCTGGCTGACGAGTACGCCATCGTAGGCGGCAAGCGCATGGATTTCAAATACGGCGACTGTAAGAAAGAAATGGATATGGTTAACCGCGCATTCATCGAAATTATGATTGAAGGCGATGCCAACGGCCGCGGATTCCAGTATCCCATCCCCACCTACTCGATCACCCGTGACTTTGACTGGTCTGAAACCGAGAACAACAAGCTTCTTTTTGAGATGACCTCAAAATACGGCACCCCTTACTTCTCTAACTACGTTAAC
>JAZQSG010000020.1:0-11469 GCA_045630025.1 Acutalibacteraceae bacterium | reverse complement strand
CCTTAAAGCTGTAAGCGAGGGGATTGTTGTAAACGGTGCTTCTGTATTTACAATTGCAAAGCTAAAGCGCGGAGACCTTCTTGTTGTTAATATTGCGGATGAAATTCCTTCTCAAAACATAAAACCGATTCAGCTTAATTTTTTAGTTTTATATGAAGATGAAGATTATATTGTTTATGATAAACCTGCGGGGGTTGTGGTGCATCCTACCAAAGTTTATCAAAATGAAACTCTTGGCAACGACTATGTTTACAAATGCACAAAGCGTGGCGAAAACGCAGTTTTCAGGCCGATTTATCGCATTGATCGCAACACGTCGGGTGCAGTTGTTATTGCAAAAAACAAACTTTCAGCCCAAACAAAAATAGATAAAGAGTATTTGTGTATATGCAGCGGACTTTTACCCCAATCGGGTAGATTTGATCAACCTATCGGCTTGTGCGATGGCAGCAAAATTAAACGGTGCATACGCCCTGATGGGCAATCTGCACAGTCTGATTTTAAATTAAAATCCGCAAATAACGGTTATTCTTTTGCATCGGTTAAATTGCTTACCGGGCGCACTCACCAAATTCGCACACATTTTAGCGGTAATGGATATCCGTTGGTAGGGGATGATCTTTATGAAGGTGATACTACACTTCTTCAACGTCAGGCGTTGCACTGTTCAAGGGTTGAGTTTATACACATTGTAACGGGAGAAAAAACAATCGTTTCTTCCGAAATTCCTAAAGATATGTGTAACTTTTTAAAAAAGAATAATATTTCTTATTAAAGGTCTTTTATTTTTTTATTATATCTGCTATAATATAATGAATATAATGATATTTACGAATGGATGTGTTCCCCGTGAATATAACCGTTAAAGGTTACAAGGTTAATTATATTGATAAAGGTCAGGGTCCTACCGTTGTTTTGTTGCACGGGTGGGGCTCTTCTTGCGGTGCATTTAACTATATTATAAATAATTTTGAAGATTCCTTCAGAATGGTTGCTCCCGACCTTCCCGGCTTTGGCGAAAGCGATATGCTTAATAAAGCGTGGAACGTATCTGATTACGTCGATTTTGCTGCTGAGTTTTTACTTGCGCTCGGCATCGAGGCCCCTATTCTTGTCGGCCACTCCTTTGGCGGCAGAGTTATAATTAAGGGCGTTGGTGACGGCCGTTTATCTGCATCTAAAATTATTTTGTTAGATAGTGCAGGCGTTAAACCTAAAAAGAGCTTTAAATCAAAGGTTAAGCTTGCAACTTTTAAATTTTCCAAAGCGGTTTTGTCATGTCCATTGTGGCGTTCTCTTACTAAAAATGCGCTTGAAGCTTTGCGCAATAAATTTGGTTCTGCCGATTATCGTAATGCGCCTCCCGTTTTGCGCCAAACACTTGTAAATGCCGTTAATGAGGATTTGTGCAGTTATATGCCAAATATTAAAGCTCCAACTTTGCTTATTTGGGGCGAAAAGGATACGGCTACTCCTGTTAGTGATGCAAAAAAGATGGAAAAGCTTATTCCTGACAGCGGCCTTTGCGTAATTAAAGGCGGCGGGCATTTTTCGTTTATCGACAGCCCTTACGAAGTTAACGCTATTATCAACAGCTTTATTGGAGGTTGATTATGCACTGGTATTATATTTTGCCTCTGTTTTTAATTTTGCTCGGCGGTGTGTTTTTAGCAACCGATGATTTCCATATGCTGCAGCAAAACTCTTATTTTAATTCAAGATATCTTAAGTGGTTAAAGGGCAATTCCGAAAAGTATATTTTTCGTTTAGCTTGGATATGCCTTTTGGTTATTGCTTTTAAAATCGACGTTGTAGATTATAACTTAATCGGCTGCGCTCTGTCTGCAGTTTTTGCATTAAGCTCTGTTTTAGGTGTTGTAAAACGACAAAAAAAGGCAATTAAGCCCTTGGTTTTCACCTCTCGTGTAATTAGAATGTACGTTACCTTGACGGTTGTTAACCTTGCTGCGTTTGCTTGGGCTTCGGTTTGTTTTGAAAACAACGATTTTACTGTTTTGCCGCTTTTAATTCTTGCGGTTGAAACACCGGTTTCTATTTTGCTTGCAAACATTATTAATTATCCTGTTGAAGCATTCTTCAGGCACAGGTTTATAAAGGATGCCAAGCGTATTTTAAAATCTGTTTCAGGACTTAAAACTATAGGCATCACGGGCAGTTTTGGCAAAACAAGCACAAAGTTTATTTTGGCCAGAATTTTGCAAGAAAAGTACAATTTAACCTATACACCTGCAAGTTTTAACACCCCCATGGGTGTTGTTCGCACGGTTAGAGAGCACCTCAAGCCCTCCGACAGCTTGTTTATTTGTGAAATGGGCGCTAAAAACATAGGCGATATTAAAGAGATATGCGATATTGTATATCCCGACGTCGCCATAATTACTTCGGTTGGTCCTCAGCATCTTGAAACCTTTAAAACGGTTGATAACGTTGCAAAAACCAAATTTGAGCTTGCTGATGCAGTCGTTAGCAAACAGGGCAAGATTTATGCCAATTTTGACAGTCAACCCGTTAGGGATTATGCCCAAAAATATGTAAATGTTGTTTCTTACGGTACTACGGCTGATTGTGATATATTCGTTTCTGAAGTTCAGTGTGGTCGATACGGCGCGCAGTTTTGTGTAAAATACGGTAACGTTGAGATTTTGCTGTCGTCAAAGCTGCTCGGCGTTCACAACGTGCTTAACATCGCTGCTTGTGTTGGTGTTGCTGTTGATATGGGTGTCGGCATAAACGATATTAAATATGCCGTTAATCATTTAAAACCGGTAGAGCACCGTCTGGAAATGAAGCCCTTTATTAACGGTGCTGTTTTGATAGACGATGCATATAACGCTAATCCCAGCGGCTCTGCAGAGGCGGTTAACGTTTTGGCTTCCTTTGAGGGAATGCGTCGCATAATCGTTACTCCGGGCCTTGTTGAACTGGGCGACGACGAGTATGAATGCAACAAGAAACTAGGTGCTCTTGCTGCACAAAAGCTTGATGATCTTGTGCTTGTTGGTGTTGAGCGCTCTGTTCCGTTGGCGGAGGGCGCACGGGAGGCGGGTATACCTGAAGAAAGACTTCACGTAGTGCCTACCTTTAAAGATGCTATGGTGCTTTTGCGTCAAATTGCAGACAGCAATACTGTTGTGCTTTTTGAAAATGATTTACCTGATAATTATGCTAAATAAGGAGCTTTTTTAATATGAAAACAAGAGTTTTGGTTTTGTTTGGTGGCCAATCGGTAGAGCACGAGGTTGCAATTATATCTGCCGTTCAGGCGATGAATTATCTTAACACCGAAAAATACGATATATTGCCCGTTTATATTACAAAAACAGGTAAAATGCTTTACAGCAAAGACTTCTTAGACATAAACGTGTTTAAGCGTCGCAACCTTGCAGAGCTTGATAACATATATCAGTCGGTTGTAGTTACACTTGTTGACTCAAAAGCATCAATTGTTGGCGTGCACCGCAAAAAAGGAATTAAAAAGTGTGATGTTATATCAGAAATTGACGTCGCTTTGCCTGTTGTTCACGGCACAAATTGCGAGGATGGCACCCTTCAGGGCTGGCTTGAACTGCTTGGCATACCTTATGCAGGTTGCGATATAATGTCATCTGCTATAGGTATGGATAAGGATTTGTTTAAGCTGGCGTTGCTTTCATCAAATATCCCAACTTTGCCCCACGTTGCATTCAGAGCAAAAATGTGGTCGGCTGACCGCGACGCCATCGTTGCCGAGATCGAGGGTAAATTTGGATATCCCGTAATTGTTAAGCCGGCTAATTTGGGCTCAAGCGTAGGCATAAGCAAAGCAAAAGACAGGAACGAGCTTATAGATGCCGTTGATCTTGCAACCTCTTTTGCCCAAAAGGTTTTGGTAGAGCATGCTATCACTAATTTGCGTGAGATAAATTGCTCTGTATTGGGCGATGCCGATGATTGCACAGCATCCGAATGTGAAGAGCCCTTGAATTATGATGATGTGCTCACCTTTGGCGATAAGTATCTTTCTAACGGTGCTTCAAAGGGTATGACCTCGTTGAAAAGGCGCTTGCCGGCTGATATTAGTGACGAAAAGAAGCTAGAAATTCAAAGCATTTCTACTCAAGTGTTTAAGCTTATTGGTGCGGCCGGTGTAGTTCGTATAGACTATTTGTTTGATGTTGATGCAGATAAAGTGTATGTTAACGAAATTAATACAATACCCGGTTCTTTGGCCTTTTATTTGTGGGAAGCAACCGGCATTAAGTATCCTCAAATGCTTGATAAATTGATTGATTTGGCCTTTGCTCGTCAACGTGCCAAGCAGATGCTGGTATATAACTTTGAATCCAACATTTTAGATAGTGCCGGCGGATTTAAAGGCGCAAAGGGCTCAAAAATGTAAGGTGTAAGCTATGACTAAATTGCTTATTAAGCTGTTTGTTAAAAATCCCGATGACAGTATGTCAGCTGCAGTGCGAAATTCCTACGGAAAGCTTAGCGGCAACACGGGCATTGTGTGCAATCTGTTGCTTTTTGCAGTTAAATTGCTGGCAGGAATTTTATCTGCCAGTATATCGCTTATATCAGACGCTTTTAATAACCTTGCCGATATGGCTTCATCTGTTGTAACCCTGCTTGGCTTCAAGCTGGCAGCAAAGCCCGCAGATAGGGAACACCCCTTTGGTCACGGCAGAATGGAGTATATGTCCGGCTTCATTGTGTCGGCAATAATTATTTTTGTCGGTTTGCAGTTGGCAAAATCGTCGATCGAAGGAATTATTAATCCTCAGCCGATAAAGTTTAACCTGCTATCCGTTGTTATAATTGTGGCATCTATTTTAGCAAAGGTTTGGATGTTTTTCTTTAATCGATATATCGCAAAGAAAATTGCTTCAAAAACCGTTGCAGCCACCGCGCAAGATAGTTTGAACGATACTGTTGCAACGTCGGCAGTACTTGTCAGCGTTTTTGTTTCTCATTTTACCAGCATAAATATTGACCCTTATATTGGTTTGCTGGTTTCTGCTTTTATTGTTATTGGCGGCTTGAAATTTGCCAACGAAATGTTAAGCCAGCTTTTGGGTGAACCGCCGAAGGAAGAGTTTGTAACCGATCTTAAGCAGCGCATTATGCAGTCTGATATGTTTTGTGGAATGCATGACCTTATAGTGCACGATTACGGCCCGGGTCGTTGCTTTGTATCCGTTCATATTGAGGTGCCTTCGGATGCAGATATGATAAAATGCCATGAAGAGATTGATGAGTGCGAAAAACGGGTAGGGCAAGAACTGAATATTATTCTTGTAATACATATGGACCCTGTTGACCGCGGTGAAGAATGTATGAAGCTCAGAGATTCTGTAAGCGCCGTTGTTTACGAGGTTGATCCCGCATTAAGCATACACGATTTTAGGGTGGTTAACGGTGAAAAGTGCATCAATTTAATATTTGATGTTGTTGTGCCTTTTTCTGTTACAACCGAACTGAAGGTTATTGAATCTTCAATTCAGCAAAAGGTATCATTTCTTGATGAACGATACAATTGTGTTATTCAGTTTGACAGACATTATAATTAATTTTAAGCCGAATCCTACGCGGGTTCGGCTTTTTCATTCATTATTATATCTCTTATAACGGCGGCAACAATGGGCGATATTATCAATCCCCAAAAGCCGATTAAAGAATATCCCAAATACATTGTTACCAAAACCGTTAATGCGTCTAATTTTATTTGATTTGCCACAAGCTTTGGCGCTATTAAATTATGCACAACGGTTATAATTAAATAAAGCAAAATAAAACATACGCCTAACGTGTTGTTGCCGCTTATAAATTCAAAAACAGACCAGGGTATTAAAACTATTCCAACGCCCAAAACAGGCAGCAAGTCTATAACAGCTACAATAGACGCTATTGCTGCAGCATGTTTAATTCTCATCAGCATTAATCCAATTAACAACTCAACAAAGGTTATAACCGTTATTACCGAATAGCTTTTGATGCTGCCAACAACCTTTTCAGATAGAATTTTTTTGGTTGACAGTATTTGGTTGAATCTTTTTGCAGGTATGGTGTTTTTTGCAAATGCAGTTAGTTTTTTATAGTCTCTGGTAACCAAAAAGCTTGAAATAATTGTTACAAAAAGAGTAATAAAAAAGTTTGGAAGTCCTTTTGCAATACCGCTCAGTGCTTGTGTAATTCGTGCGGTTGCGCCTTCTATAAGTTTTGTAGGCATTTGTTTTATGCCATCTTTAACCGATTCGGGCATTGAGTGCATTACGTTATTCAGTGTTTTTGTGATTTTTTCGCTGACCGACGTAAGCGCGGGCAACAAATCGGGTAAATAATCAAGCAAGTCGATTAACCAGTTGTATATACTGTATAAAAGCAGTGATAATACAAATACAATTATCAGCAATACCAATCCAACACATAAAAAAGATAAAAAGCATCTGTTTAGGTTAAGCTTTTTGTTTAAATGGTCTATTGGTGATTTTAAAACCGATGCCACAACTATTGAAATTAAAAAAGGTAAAAGTATGGGAATAGCAAATTTAGCCGCAAAATACACTATAAATATCACGGTAATATAGTACCATAAACCTATAAGTTTGTTTAGTTTTGTGTAACTCAAGCGCTATTCACTCCAAAGTTTGTTTAATAAGACAAATATATATTATTATTTGACATTTTTTCTTGAAATAGAACAGGGTATATGATATAATCTAAAATTAGATACGTATAAGTCTGAAAGGGTGATATTTCCTAATGGTTAACATTGCTGTTATGGGCCACGGTGTAGTTGGTTCGGGAGTTGTTGAAGTTCTGCTTAATAACGCCGAAAGCATTGCTAAACGTGCGGCCGATGAAATCAATATAAAATACGTTCTTGATTTGCGCGATTTTCCCGACAGCCCGATTGCAGACCGATTTACAAAGGATTTTAACGATATATTAAACGATGATTCTGTAAAGATTGTTGTAGAGTGTATGGGCGGTCTCAGACCTGCTTATGATTTTGTAAAAAGCTGTTTGCTCGCCGGCAAAAGTGTCGTAACGTCTAATAAAGAACTTATTTCCGTAAAAGGTCAAGAGTTGCTCACAATTGCAAAAGAAAACAACCTTAATTTGTTGTTTGAAGCAAGCGTTGGCGGCGGTATTCCCATTATCCGCCCCATTTGCCAGTGCTTGACCGCTAATGAGATTTATAAAATTACCGGTATTCTTAACGGCACCACCAATTTTATCTTGACCAAGATGGTCGAAGAAAATCTCAGCTTTGACGAGGCACTTGCAATAGCTCAAGAGCTTGGCTATGCCGAGCGTGATCCTTCTGCTGACGTTGACGGTATCGACACCTGCAGAAAGATTGCTATTCTTGCTTCACTTTCCTTTGGCAAAAACGTTGATCCTGACCGTATTAAAACCGAGGGTATTAGAAAGGTAACTCTTACCGATGTTGCCTATGCTGAAAAATGGGGCGGTGCAATAAAACTTATTGGTACCGTTGAAAAAACCGAAGACGGTAAGGTTATTCCTGCAGTTTATCCTGCCTTTGTTCCTAATTCTTGCCAGCTTTCTTCTGTTAACGACGTGTTTAACGCCATTTTGGTTAGTGGCGATGCAATTGGCGACGTTATGTTTTACGGTCGCGGCGCAGGAAAGCTGCCCACCGCAAGTGCAGTTGTTGCCGACGTGGTTGACTGTGTTAAACACATTTCTGCCAGAAAGTATGTATATTGGGATGAGGCAGCAAGCGATTATGTAGAAGATAGTGACGCTTGTTCTTACAGCTTTTTTGTTAGAGCCGCAGTTGCCGATTATGATGCTGCTTTGGCAAAAGCTTCATCGTTGTTTAATGAAATAAACGTTTTGTCTGACGGCGGCAAAGAGCTGGCCTTTATAACCGATGCAAAGAAAGCAGAGCTTTTAGAAAAGCTTGATACAATTGACGGCTTTGAACTCGAAAGCTTGCTTCACGTTTTAATTTGACCATTTGATAGGAGAGTAATAATATGTCTTTGATTGTGCAAAAGTTTGGCGGCAGTTCAGTTGCTAATGCCGAACGCGTTATGAACGTTGCCAGAATAGTTACCGACACTTACAAAAACGGCAACGACGTTGTGGTTGTTGTATCTGCACAGGGTGATACAACCGACGATTTGATTGAAAAAGCTCAAGAGATTAATCCGAAAGCTTCTAAGCGCGAGATGGATATGCTTTTGTCAGCAGGCGAGCAAATTTCAATATCTTTGCTTGCAATGGCTATTGAAAAGCTTGGCTTCCCGGTTGTTTCTTTGCTTGGCTGGCAGGCAGGTGTTCATACCGATTCTCATTACGGTATGGCTAAAATTAAATACGTTTCTTCAGAGCGTCTTGAAACCGAATTGGCAAAGAAAAACATTGTTGTTGTTGCAGGTTTCCAGGGTATAAATAAGTTTGAAGACGTAACCACCTTGGGACGCGGCGGTTCCGATACCAGCGCAGTTGCCCTTGCATGTTCCCTTAAGGCAGACAGATGTCAGATTTATACCGATGTTGACGGTGTTTATACTGCCGACCCAAGAAAGGTCGAAAACACCAAAAAACTTAATGAGATTACCTACGACGAAATGCTGGAGCTTGCTACTTTAGGCGCACAGGTTTTGCATAATCGTTCAGTTGAAATGGCTAAAAAATACGGGGTCGAGATTGAGGTTCTTTCCAGTCTTGAGCGCAAACCCGGTACCATAGTAAAGGAGAGTACTAAAATGGAAAAAATGCTTATTCGCGGTGTCGCAAAGGATGATAACGTTGCTCGTATTTCAATAGTGGGTGTTGAAGATACTCCCGGTGTTGCATTCAAGATTTTTGAGCGTCTTGCAGCTAAGAAGATTAACGTTGATATTATTCTTCAGTCTGTTGGTCGTGACGGCACTAAGGATATTGCCTTTACCGTTTCCAAAGACCAGGCAGAGCTTGCCGTTGAGTCTGTATCAACCGTAGTTAACGCTACCGTTTCTTGCGATACTGACGTTTCTAAGGTATCTATCGTTGGCGCAGGTATGGAGACTCATCCCGGTGTTGCTTCTAAAATGTTTGAAGCACTGTATGAAGCAGGCATTAACATTCAGATGATTGCTACCAGCGAAATCAAGGTTTCTGTTTTGATTGATGCAGTTAATAGTGAAAAAGCTGTTGCTGCCATCCATAGGGCATTTATCGGCTAATTTTGATTTAAAATGCCGCAGTTTTTACTGCGGCATTTCTTTGTAAGATTGAGGTGTTGGGTATGTATGACATTTTAGTTATTGGTGGTGGGGCTTCCGGACTTACCGCTGCTATTAGTGCTAAAAGAAAAAATCCTTCTTTCTCCGTTGCTGTGCTTGAGAAAAACAGCAGAGTAGGTAAAAAATTGCTTACAACGGGTAACGGCCGCTGCAACATATCCAACATTAATATTGATGTTTCAAGGTTTCACAGCAATAATATAGATTTTGTTGGTGGCGTAATTAAAGATACATCCAACCTTGTTAAGGATTTTTTTGCTTCTTTGGGCATTCCTTTCGTTTGCGAAGGGGACAAGTTGTTTCCTGCAAGCTTGCAAGCATCCTCGGTTTTGGATGTACTGCGATTTGAATGTGAGCGCTTAGGTGTTGAGGTTATTTGCGATTGCAACGTAACCGATATAAAGCTTGGTTTTATTGTTGATACTCAACTTGGAACTTATAAAGCGCGCCGAGTTATCGTTGCTTGCGGAGGAAATGCGGCGCCTGCTTCCGGCTCAAACGGATATGGGCTGAAAATGCTTTCTCGTTTAGGGCTTCCTACTACCGTAACCCGCCCCACAATTGTTCCCATAAAGACTCAATTTGATTGTGTCAGACCGCTTAAGGGCGTTAAGGTCGACGGCGTGATTACTCTTTTTGACGGAAAAAATAGCGTTTCGCAAAGTGGAGAAATCTTGTTTGCCGAATATGGCTTGTCTGGTCCTGCTGTTATGCAGATTTCTCGTTTTGTCAATAGTACCGACCGTCAGGTGTATGCAAGCATAGATTTTCTGCCTCGCTTAAGCACGGAGGACGTAGTGAATTATCTAATGCAGCGTAAAGACGCGGCATACGGTTATGTTGCCGAAAATCTTATGCTGGGGCTTTTGAACAAGAGGGTAGGGCTTGCCGTAATTAAATATTGCGGGTTAAATTCAAATGATGATTGCCGCAAGTACACCTTAAAGCAAATTGAGCGCATTGCCGCTGCAATAAAGGATTATTCCGTTAAAATATTTGCAACCTGCAGCTTTGAACAGGCGCAGGCAACAGCAGGCGGATTACTGTTAGATGCTATTGACCCTCAAACCTTTGAAGTAAAGAGCAAAAAAGGCTTGTTTGTATGTGGTGAAGTGCTTGATTGTGATGGTGATTGCGGCGGCTTTAATCTTCATTGGGCTTGGGTTAGCGGTATGATTGCCGGTCAAGCTGCTGCAGGGGTATAGTATGATTGTTCTACAAAACGTTAAAGTGCCATTAGATGAATATAAAAATCTAAAGAGCTGCTGTGCTAAAGAATTAAAAACAGAAATTGATAATATTATAAGCTTCTCGATTTTGAAAAAGAGTGTTGATGCTCGCAAAAAATCAGACGTTCATTTTGTATATAGCTTTTTGATTGAGCTTAAATCAAATGAAAAAATCATCTGCCGTCGCTGCAAAAATGCCTCTGAATATCAGGGCGAGGCGGAAGACTTTTTTGTTCCTGCGTTAGATAAAAACCACCGTCCCATTATTGTGGGAAGTGGTCCTGCAGGTTTGTTTTGTGCCCTTGAATTCGTTAAGTTTGGGTATGCACCAATTATTATTGAGCGCGGAAAAAACGTTGATGACCGAGTAAAAGACGTTGATAGTTTTATTGCGACCGATCTGCTTAACGCCGAATCAAATATTCAGTTTGGAGAAGGCGGCGCCGGCACATTTTCCGACGGCAAGTTGAATACGGGCATTAGCAGCTTTTATAAAAAATCCGTGTTAAAAACATTTGTCGAATTTGGTGCCGACGAAGATATTTTGTATGATTCTCATCCGCATATAGGAACCGACGTTTTGCGCAAGGTGATTGTAAATATACGTAAGCATCTTGAAAGTTGCGGAGTTAAATATATGTTTAACACCAAGCTGGCTGACCTTGTGACAAAAGATGATAAAATAATCGGCGTTAAGGTTGATAGCGACGGCAAAAGCACTGTTTTAGAGTGTAGTATTGTAGTTTTGGCTATTGGTCACAGTGCACGAGATACCTTTAAAATGCTTCGTGATAATCGCGTTTATATGCAGCAAAAGAATTTTGCAGTTGGCGTCAGAATAGAGCATTTAAGAGAAAAAATTGATTTCGGCCGATATGGCGATATGTGTAAACATCCAGCTCTTGAAGCGGCACCGTATAACCTTTCTACAAGGGTAAACGGTGAGGGCTTGTTTACTTTTTGTATGTGCCCGG
>JAZQSG010000019.1:0-5281 GCA_045630025.1 Acutalibacteraceae bacterium | reverse complement strand
CGTACCTTGAAACCCGAACGCGACGGTCTTTTCTGCGAACGCATTTTTGGACCTCAGAAGGACTGGGAATGCCATTGCGGAAAGTACAAGAGAATCCGTTATAAGGGCAAGGTTTGTGATCGCTGCGGCGTTGAAGTAACCCGTGCAAAGGTTCGCCGTGAGCGTATGGGTACCATCGAGCTTGCCGCTCCCGTATCCCACATTTGGTACTACAAGACCATTCCTTCAAGAATGGGCCTTGTGCTTGACGTAACACCCCGTGTTCTTGAGCAGGTTCTTTACTTCTCTGCCTACATCGTAATTGATCCGGGCGATACACCCCTTGAGAAGAAGCAGCTGCTTAACGAAAAGCAATATCGCGATATGCTTGAAAAGTATGAAGACTCCTTTACCGCAGGTATGGGTGCCGAGGCAATTCAGGCATTGCTTAAAGAAATCGACCTTGAAAAGCTCAGCGAAGAGCTGAAGGCCGAGCTTGAAGATGCAAACGGCCAAAAGAAGGCCCGCCTCATCAAGCGTCTCGAGGTAGTAGAGGCATTCCGCACCTCCGGCAACCGTCCCGAGTGGATGATTATGGACGTGCTGCCCGTAATTCCTCCCGATTTGCGTCCTATGGTTCAGTTGGATGGCGGCCGTTTTGCCACCTCCGACCTTAACGACCTTTACAGACGCGTTATCAACCGTAACAACCGCCTTAAGAAGCTGCTTGAGCTTGGCGCCCCCGATATTATCGTGCGCAACGAAAAGCGTATGCTTCAAGAGGCAGTAGACGCCCTTATCGATAACGGCCGCCGCGGTCGTTCGGTAACCGGCCCCAACAACCGTGCTCTGAAGTCCTTGTCAGATATGCTCAAGGGTAAGCAGGGCCGTTTCCGTCAGAACCTGCTTGGTAAGCGTGTTGACTATTCAGGCCGTTCAGTTATCGTTGTAGGCCCTGAACTCAAGATGTATCAGTGCGGTCTGCCTAAGGAAATGGCTATCGAGCTCTTCAAGCCCTTCGTAATGAAGCGCCTTGTTGAGACCGGTGTTGCTCAAAACGTAAAAACCGCCCGCAAGATGGTTGAGCGTCTGCGCGAAGAGGTTTGGGATGCACTTGGCACCGTAATCAAAGAGCATCCTGTTCTTCTCAACCGTGCGCCTACACTTCACCGTTTGGGCATTCAGGCCTTCGAGCCCGTTCTGGTTGAGGGTCGTGCAATTAAGCTGCATCCTTTGGTATGTACCGCTTACAACGCCGACTTCGACGGTGACCAGATGGCCGTTCACGTGCCCCTTTCAGCCGAGGCACAGGCCGAAGCAAGATTCCTTATGCTTGCTGCCAACAACCTGCTTAAGCCCTCTGACGGTAAGCCCGTAACCGTTCCTACTCAGGATATGGTTCTCGGCTCTTACTACCTCTCACTCGTTAAGTTTGACGAGCCGGGCTGCAACAAGGTATTCCGCAGCAAGGAAGAAGCCATAATGGCATACGAAAGCAAGGCAGTTGGCCTCCATTCACCCATCCGTGTGCGCGTCACCGGCGAGTGGAAGGGCGAGACCATCACCCGTATGATTGATGCCACCGTTGGTTTCCTTATCTTCAACCAATCAATTCCTCAGGATTTGGGCTTCGTTGACCGTTCTGTTGAGGGTCACGAGCTTGATCTTGAAGTTTGCTTCACCCGCAAGAATCCCGAAAAGGCAATTCTTGAAAGTGAAGACGATATCGTTCAGTGCAAGGCAGGCAAGAAATTGCTGGGCAAGATTATCGACCGTTGCATTAAGTATCACGGCACCTCTGCCTCTGCCATCTACCTTGACAATATCAAATCTACCGGCTATAAATATTCAACCCGCGGTGCTATCACCGTTGCAGTTTGCGATGCCATCATACCGCCTCAGAAGGCCGATTATGTAAAAGAGGCAGAAGCAACCTTGGATATTATCAGCGCCAAATACCGTCGCGGTCTTATCACCAACGACGAGCGTTATCGCTTGGTTATCAAGGCCTGGAACGAAGCAACCGACAAGGTTTCCGATGCACTCCAGAGCAACTTGGATGAGTACAACCCCATCTACATGATGGCTGACTCAGGCGCTCGTGGTTCAATGAACCAGATTCGTCAGCTTGCAGGTATGCGCGGACTTATCGCCAACACCGCAGGCCGCACCATCGAGGTTCCCATTCGTGCTAACTACCGTGAAGGTCTGAACGTTTTGGAATACTTCATTTCATCACGTGGTGCACGTAAGGGCTTGGCCGATACCGCTCTTCGTACCGCTGACTCAGGTTACCTTACCCGCCGTCTCGTAGACGTTTCACAGGATGTTATCATCCGTGATGACGATTGCGGCTCTGACGAGGGCTTGTACGTTCGCGATATTAAAGACGGCGACCGTATTATCGAGCCCCTCAGCGAGCGTTTGTTCGGTCGCTACCTCATCCACGACCTTGTAGACGAGGCAACCGGCGAGGTGCTTGTTGATAACGAAACCATGATAGGCGATAAGCAGGCCAAGATTATTTGCAACTATCTTGAAGCTCACTGCAAAGAGGATGAGGTGCCCGGCATCTCTATCCGTTCAATTCTCGGCTGCCGTGCCCGTCACGGTGTTTGCCGCAAGTGCTACGGCGCCAACCTTGCCAACGGCCAGCCCGTATCTGTGGGCGAGGCAGTTGGTATCATTGCCGCCCAGTCCATCGGTGAACCCGGTACCCAGCTTACCATGCGTACCTTCCATACCGGCGGTATCGCAAACGCAGAAGATATTACACAGGGTCTTCCCCGTGTTGAAGAGCTCTTCGAAGCAAGAAAGCCCAAGCGCGCCTCTATCATCAGCCAGATTGACGGTCGTGTTCGCTTCCAAACTGTTAAGCGCAACACCGAAATCGTTGTAACCTCTGATGAGGGTGACGAGCGCAAGTACGTCATTCCTTACGATTCCCGCATTTGCAAGGGAATTGAAGAGGGTGTCTACATTGAAAAGGGCACCAAGCTCACCGAGGGCGCACTTAACCCCCACGACCTGCTTGAGGTTCTGGGCCACGAGTCGGTGCAAGATTACATCATCGACGAGGTACAGGGTACCTACCGCAGCCAGGGTGTTGAAATCAACGACAAGCACATCGAAGTTATCGTTCACCAGATGATGCGTAACTTCCACGTTGTTGATGCAGGCGATACCGACCTGCTTGAAGGCACCAACGTTGAGCGTGGCACCTTCTTCGAGGCCAACCACATCATCAGCGAGCGCATTAAAGCAGGCGAGACCGAGCTTCGTCCTGCTCAGTACGAGCACACCTTGCTTGGTATCACCAAGGCATCCTTGGCAACCGACTCCTTCTTGTCAGCCGCCTCCTTCCAGGAGACTACCCGCGTTCTTACCGACGCCGCTATCAAGGGCAAGGTAGACCGCCTGTTCGGACTTAAGGAAAACGTTATTATCGGTAAGCTTGTTCCTGCAGGTACCGGTATGAAGTGCTTCTCAGGTTCATCAGATGATGACAAGTACGGCTTTGCGGGCTTAGCAGATATTGGGTCTGCCGTAGAGGATGATATTATCACTCCTCCTGCCGAAGAAACCCCTGCCGACGAGTAAAAATCAATAAAAACCGGATGTTTTGACAAAAAACATCCGGTTTTTTGAGTTAAATGAAAAATCTTTAAAAATTTTCCTTGACAAAAGGGTGCAAAGAGTGTTATCATCATAAAATGCGTGGAGTATGTCTCTGCGTAATTTGTGCTGTAAAAAAAGCACCACAATATGTTGATTTTCGGCCCTGCCGAGTCATATATTACAACTCAAGGAAGGAGGAAAAATATGCCAACCTTTAACCAATTGGTCCGCAAGGGAAGAGAGGCCCAGGTTCGCAAGCCCACCGCTCCTGCTCTGCTTAAGAGTCTTAACACCAAGAAGCACGTGCTTAACGACCACAGCTCACCTCAAAAGCGCGGTGTTTGCACCAAGGTAAGTACCGCCACCCCTAAGAAGCCGAACTCTGCACTTCGTAAGATTGCCCGTGTTCGCCTTTCTAACGGTATTGAAGTAACCTCTTACATCCCCGGTGAAGGTCACAACCTTCAGGAGCACAGCGTAGTGCTTATCCGCGGCGGCCGTGTTAAGGACTTGCCTGGTGTGCGTTACCACATCATCCGCGGTACCCTTGATACCCAAGGTGTTGCCAAAAGAATGCAGGCCCGTTCTAAGTACGGTGCAAAGAGGCCCAAGGCTTCAAAGTAAGACAGCGTAATATTACTGCTGCAAATGTGTTCAAGCAGCGGCGTTTATATATATTAATGTATCCGCCTTGCTTGGCCAACGGAGTATTACTCCGAGTACCAATGATATCATTATGTGAAGGAGGGAAGCGAAATGCCAAGAAGAGGCTTTATAGCAAAACGTGATGTTTTGCCCGATCCGCTTTATAATTCAAAGATCGTAACCCGTCTTATCAACAACGTTATGCTTGACGGTAAGAAGGGCGTTGCGCAAAAAATCGTTTATGATGCATTCGAAATCATAAAGGAAAAGACCGGTAAGGACCCCATCGAAGTTTTTGAGGCAGCAATGGAAAACGTTATGCCCCAGCTCGAGGTTAAGGCACGCCGTGTAGGTGGTTCTACCTACCAGGTTCCTATGGAGGTTCGTCCCGAGAGACGTCAGACTTTGGGCTTGCGTTGGCTCACCACTTACAGCCGCGCTCGTTCTGAGAGAACTATGAAAGAGCGTCTTGCCGGCGAAATTATGGATGCAACCAACGGTTTGGGCGGTGCAGCCAAAAAGCGTGACGAGACACACAGAATGGCAGAGGCAAACAAGGCCTTTGCTCATTACAGGTATTAATAACGGCCTGATGTTTAAAACCGCTTAACGCGGTATTGGAGGATTTTATGCCAAGAAAAGTTTCACTTGAAATGACAAGAAACATTGGTATAATGGCTCATATCGACGCCGGTAAGACCACCACCACCGAACGTATCCTGTTCTACACAGGTGTTAACCGTAAGCTTGGTGAAACCCACGACGGCGCCGCAACCATGGACTGGATGGCTCAAGAGCAGGAGAGAGGTATTACCATTACTTCTGCTGCAACCACCTGTTTCTGGAATGACCATCGTATCAATATCATCGACACTCCCGGACACGTTGACTTCACCGTTGAGGTTCAGCGTAGCTTGCGCGTTCTCGACGGCTCTGTAACCGTTCTTTGCGCAAAGGGCGGTGTTGAACCTCAGTCTGAAACCGTTTGGCGTCAGGCTGTCGAGTATCGAGTACCCCGTATGATCTACATCAACAAGAT
>JAZQSG010000018.1:0-4721 GCA_045630025.1 Acutalibacteraceae bacterium | reverse complement strand
ATGCTCTGCCGTAAAAAGCAGAGCATCTTGGTTTTTTGCTGTCATATTGCTGTCAATAGCAAAACGAGAACTGTAAAATTCCTTGAAATCAGGGGTTTTAGAGATATAAAATTATTCCCACTCGATATCTTATAGCATAAACCCTATTAAAAAGTTCTTATTTCCATCAAAAACAGGAACTTTTTGTATGATAATTACCACTATTATAGACATTTTCGGTATTATCACAAGTTTTTGCTGTCAAAACCTGCTGTCAGTAATGGACTAATCAGTTATGTTATAATAATTCATAGATTCTTGTATCAAGGCATCAATCGCTTCCTTGTTTGCCTTGTATTGTTTGGCACTATTTAGTTTTATAAAATATGTTTTTCTTGACGATTTATAGGTTACTTCCAAACCTGCTTCTTCAATTTTTTGCGCCAGTTCAATATTCTCATTGCCTTTTAAGCATAACCATAGAAAACTCTTTTTGGGTTTAAAATAAATGAAGTTTTTAGCAATATTATTCTTTGCTAAACCAATATAAAATTTATTATATTTAAGTTCATAATCAGGAATATATTCTTTTAAGCACTCGAATATTTCATCAATATTTTTAAGAATAGAACTAGTGCTTTTATTTTCCCAAAAATTCCTGTCAGTCACTTCATACTGTTCTTCTTCTTCCGTACCCAAAGTAACTCTATCTATTACCTTTGTGAAAGTCAAGCACACATTGTCGCCATTTTTATAAGCAGTCATTTGTAGGGCTATCAACGGTATTGCACCATTGAATAATGAAATAACATTCATAAATCTTCCCGTAACTTCTTCAGCTACAATTACAGCACAATGACCATACTGCGGGTATCTCTTTCGTTCGGTATCCCAATATTCTATTGTTCTAATTATGTGACTTGCATCAACTTGACCTAACTGTATCTCAACCTCATAACGAGTTCTATCAGAGTCTTCTTCGCCTTCTAACAATAAATCTAATCTTCCACCAGAAGGCTGAACTTTTTCTCTTCGAATTGGTTCTAATTCTCCTAGACCTAAAATGCTAGGGTTATCAAAAATAAAACTTTGTATCATATCTTCAGTAATGTTTGGATTGTTTTTTAGCGAAACTTTTTCTAATGTCGTTAAATTCATATTTGCCTCCTTTAAAATATAATGTTTTTATAGTCAAAAAGACAATAATCAATTTTCTGTTTAGTTGTATTATAGAATAATATCTATTACAAGTCAACTAATTCATCAATAGTGTTCTTACTTTCATAACTCTCTTCAATAACATCAAGTAGCACCCATACACTGTACGCTAAACACCATACTTGAAAACATTCTAGCTTTGAAACTTTTCGTTTTGACATTCCATGAGCTAAACAACTCCTTTTGATAACTGTCATTGGGTTAGTGAAATTATCACCATATTCGAATGTTGTTTCGATTGTTCTCAATATATTTATAAAAACACCTTGTAAAGTAAACTCATCATATTTTTTCCTTTTAACATAATCTTTTGCAAAACTTGCGCCTAATTTTATTTTGCCTTTATCATTAGGCAGACCATAACTATAAATCTTATTATCAATAATCCCAAACAACATCAAACAACACGACTTATACATTCCTTGACTATAACAACTAAACGCTTCTTCTAATTCATATGTATCAACACCAGCGATTTGTAAAGCATTTTTTATGCTTTTTATCTCGTCATTATTTAAATATTTTTCCATTATTCCATTTGCTTCTTCAACAGATGTTGGTGCATTTTTAAAAAAGTCATACTCTACCGACGGAGAAAAAGTCCAACCGTATTCCCCCCACTTCTCATATCCTTTAATGCCATCTCCGTATATTTCCTTTAATGCTTCAACAATATTAGAAAGAGCATTGCCTATGCGTTCAATTAGTATTTGAGGGTCATACAATTTTGCCATAGCAATCGCTAATGAATTAAGCACAGACTTAATCGAGTCTAATTGCTCTTTTGTTATTTCTTGAGGTGAATCATAGGAAGCTTTTGTTGATAATATTATCTTGTTTTCTTCCATTTATTGCCTCCTCGGTTTATGTGGTATAATAAATTATTTATTTGACTCTTTATAAACATCTAAGCTACGCGTTTGCAAAATAAATTTAAGCAAAATGCCCCGCTTGTTACAGCAGGGCATTGAAAAAGTGTAGTCACACATTATTTTTGATTTCTCAAAACCCTTTATTTATGCGGTTTTGGGAGAGTGTTATTATTCCCACTCAATAGTTCCAATGGGCTTGGGGGTAAGGTCAAGCAGAACGCGGTTGATGCCCTCTACCTCGTGGGTGATGCGATCGGTAATCTTGTGCAACACGGCGTAGGGGATTTCTTCAATAGTTGCGCTCATAGCGTCGGTAGTGTTAACGGCGCGGATGATGGCAGGCCAACCCTCGTAACGCTTGTCGTCTCTTACGCCAACGCTCTTGAAATCGGGCACGGCAATAAAATACTGCCATACCTTTTCGGCAAGACCGCAGTTATCAAACTCTTCGCGCAAAATGGCATCTGCCTCGCGCAGGGCGTGCAGACGGTCGCGGGTGATAGCGCCAAGGCATCTTACACCAAGGCCGGGGCCGGGGAAGGGCTGACGGTATACCATTGCATGGGGCAAACCGAGGGCCTCGCCAACAACGCGAACCTCGTCCTTATAAAGCAATTTAACGGGCTCAACAAGCTCCATCTTCATATCTTCGGGCAAACCGCCAACGTTGTGGTGGGCCTTTACGCCGTCACTTTCAAGAATGTCGGGATAGATGGTGCCCTGTGCCAAAAAGTCAACGTCAGAGAGCTTTCTGGCCTCTTCTTCAAAGACCTTAATAAACTCGCCGCCGATAATTTTACGCTTTTTCTCGGGCTCTGCCTCGCCTGCAAGAAGGTCAAGGAAGCGATCGGTTGCATCAATATAAACAAGGTTGGCATCCAGCGCTTTGCCGAAAACCTCAATAACCTGCTCGCTTTCGCCCTTGCGCATAAGGCCGTGATTTACGTGAACACAAACAAGCTGCTTGCCGATAGCTTTGATAAGCAACGCGGCAACAACCGAGCTGTCAACACCGCCTGAAAGGGCAAGCAAAACCTTTTTGTCGCCAACCTGTGCGCGAACCTCGGCAACCTGCTCGGCGATAAAGGCGTCGGCCAATTCTTTTGTAGTAATACGAGCCATAGACTCGGGTCTAACGTTAGATTGCATAATTTAGCCCTCCCAAAATCAGTTGGTATAGTTGTCAAAATAGCCCTGAACCAAAACAACGGGGGTGCCCTTGTCGCCCGAACCGCTGGTAAGGTCGCACAGCGAACCGATAAGGTCGGTCAGCTGACGGGGAGTGGTGCCCTGTGATGCCATTTTGCCGAAAAGGTCGCCGTCTTTTTCGCGAATTTTGTTTGAAATGGCCTCTTTAAGAGCGTCGCCCGACAAATCTTTATAGTCGTTATCGGCAAGATATTTAAGCTTAAGCTCGTTGGGGGTGCCGATAAGGCCGTCGGTAAAGGCGGGTGATACAACGGGGTCGGCAAGCTCCCAGATTTTGCCCTGGGGATCTTTAAAGGCGCCGTCGCCGTATACCATTACCTCAACCTTTTTGCCGGTGGCATCAAGAATGCGCTTTTGAACGTCAAGCACCAAATCCTTACACTCTTTGGGGAAGAGCTTAATGGTGTCTTCAGTAGATTTGTTAGAGCCAAGCAAACCGTATTTTTCGTTGTAGCCGCTGCCGTTAACGGAAGAGTTAAGAATATCGTCAAGACCGCAAACTGCCTTGGCACCGTTGGCAAGCAAAATGCGCTTGGTGCGCTGTCTTGTATGAATGTCGCAGGTGAGCACGCAATCGGTATACTCAAGAATTGCACGGGGATTATTGGCAAAAATAATCTCAACCTCTGCACCGCAGCTGCGAACAAGCTCGGTATAATACTCAACGTAGTCAACGCCGGTAAAGGGGTGCTTGTTAACGCCGAAAAGCTGACGGTACTTTTCAAGAGTAAGCACGTCGGAATAGGGGTTAACCCCTGCCTCGTCAAGCTTGTCCCAGCTTACAAGCTCGTTACCAACCTCGTCAGAGGGATAGCTGAGCATAAGCACTACCTTTTTTGCGCCCATTGCTATACCCTTAAGGCAAATAGCAAAGCGGTTACGTGACAAAATGGGGAAAATAACGCCGATGGTGCCGCCGCCAAGCTTAGCTTTAACGTCGGCTGCAATGGCATCAACGCTTGCGTAGTTGCCTTGTGCGCGAGCTACGATAGATTCTGTCATAGAAATAACGTCCTTATCGCGAAGCTCAAAGCCCTCGATTTCGGCGGCTTCCATAACACTGGTGGCAACTATTTCGGCAAGATTGTCGCCCTCGCGTATGATGGGGCAACGAATACCTCTTGAAACTGTGCCGACTCTGCGTTCTTTTGACATAATTAAAACACTGTCCTTCCTGAATTACGGGCGGTTAAAAGGGTATAGAAAGAGCCGCCCTCCCTTTGAAAATATTACAGAGTTATTTTACTATATTTTTCGTATTTTTTCAAGAAAAATATATTGCCAATTTTAATTTTTTTTAATTTTTACATCATCGGTTATTCATAGCCCTTTTGGCTTGTTTGTTTTTAACAAAAAACCCACGCTAAAGGGAGTTGCGGTTAGGGATAAACCGCCTAAAAAAGCAAATTTTTGCGGCCTAATATGTTAAAAAGCCACGATACG
>JAZQSG010000017.1:0-12663 GCA_045630025.1 Acutalibacteraceae bacterium | reverse complement strand
AAAAATATATATGATGTGCTTGATATGACCGTTGAGGATGCGCTTACATTTTTTGAAAACGTGCCCAAAATTTACAGTAAGATTAAAACCTTGTATGATGTTGGTCTTGGTTATATCAAATTGGGTCAACCCGCCACAACTCTTTCGGGTGGTGAGGCACAGCGCGTAAAGCTTGCCACCGAGCTGTTAAAACGCTCTACGGGATCTACTATTTACGTTCTTGACGAGCCGACTACGGGTCTTCACACTGCAGACGTACACCGGCTTATCGAGGTGCTTAATAAGCTTGTAGACGTTGGCAATACCGTTGTTGTAATTGAGCATAATCTTGACGTAATAAAGATTTCAGACCATATAATTGATTTGGGCCCCGAAGGTGGTAACGGGGGAGGATTAATTGTCGCCCAGGGCACACCCGAAGAGATTTCAGACTGTCCTCAGTCTTATACCGGTAAGTATTTAAGAAAGGTTTTGCATAAATAACAATGTTTGGATATGTTAAGGTATACAAGCCCGAATTAAAGATTTTGGAATATGAAAAATATCGCGCGGTTTATTGCTCTCTTTGTAAAAAATCGGGTAAATTATACGGCCATATAATTCGAATGACACTAAGCTATGATTTTACCTTTTTAGCGATGCTTTTGTTGTCTGCCGGCACCGATGATATTTGTTTTGAAAAAGGCAAATGCATCTACAACCCCTTTAAAAAATGCTCTTTTACAAAAAACTGCGATTATGCAGATAGAGTTTATGATTTTGTAGCATCTGCTGCGGTTATAACTATGTATTTTAAGTGCTGTGATGACCTGCGCGACGCCAAAAGTGCTAAGGCAGCTTTTCTTAAAGCGTTTATTAAAAGAGAGTTTAAAAAAGCAAAGTTGAAATATCCTGAAATATTCGCTATAATGGAAGAAATGGATGCTTCACAGGTGACCGCCGAAAATAGCAATATGGGCATTGATGCTGCAGCTGAACCCACGTCGGTAGCACTTGCTAAAATTTGCGAAAGCGCTGTAAGTGATCGGCTTAAAAGGTTTTTTTATCGCATCGGTTATTGTGTGGGCAAATGGGTATATATGGCTGATGCTTTAGACGATTTGGAAGACGATATTAAACACCAAAATTTTAACCCGTTGGTTGATATAAAGGTAGAAGATGTTGTTGCTAATCTTAACGTGTGTTCAAGTGAAGCAGGTGCTTCTTTTGAACTGCTTGACAACAACCAGTTTTCAAACATAATTAAGAACATATTTTATCTTGGAATGCCAAATGAAATCAACAGAATTATTAATCGCAAGGAGGAAAAACGATGAAAGATCCATATGAAGTTTTAGGCGTAAAACGAAACGCTACCGACGATGAAATTAAAACTGCATACAGAAACCTTGCTCGTAAATATCACCCTGATAATTATGTGAACAACCCTCTTTCTGATATTGCTGAAGAAAAGATGAAAGAGATTAACGAGGCGTATGATTCTATAATGGAAGCGCGCAGAATGGGTAAGGATAATGCGTCGGGCGGATATTCTTCTTATAAAAACACCCGTTTTTCTGATATTAGAACCATAATTAATCAGAATCGCCTTGACGAAGCTCAGCGTATGCTTGATGCGGTTGAAATTAATCAGCGAGATGCCGAGTGGTATTTTCTTAACGGCAGCGTTCAATATAAACGCGGTTGGTTCGAAAACGCTTATACAAACTTTGCCACCGCCTGCAGAATGGATCCTTCTAACGGTGAATATCGCGCCGCTTTAAATCAAATACAATATGCAAGAAGCGGAAGCAATCCTTACCGTTCAAACGGTTCGGGTGGTTGTGATTCATGCGATATATGCATGGGTTTGTGGTGCGCAGATACTTGCTGTGAATGTATGGGTGGCGATTGTATTGCGTGCTGCTGATAAACAAAAAATTGCTAACATATCTTTTTCATCCATAATATCCTCGCTATGCATCATTTTAATGTTGCTTTGCAGGGTTGTTTCGATAACCGATTATGCTGTTAGTGCTCTTTGTGGGTTGCTGATTGGTGTAGTAGTTATTGAAGCGGGTAAAAAGTGGGCTTTTGCTTCTTATATCGTGGTTTCTGTTTTGGGCGTTGTGCTTGGCGGAAACGAGTGCGCGGTAACATTTATAGCTTTTTTAGGTTATTATCCCATAGTTAAAATTTGGATAGAAAAATTGAACAAAATATTGGCGTATACCATTAAATTTGCAGCTTTTAATGCTTCTGTAATTTCCGCTTATTATTTACTTAACAAACTGGGATTTTTACCTTTTGAAGAAATTTCGTTGCTTGGTCAATATACCGCTTTAGCTTTGATTATTTTGGCTAATGTTGTGTTTTTGATTTATGATTATGCATTCAACGGAATAATGAATGTTTATTATCAAAGGTTTCACAAAAAGATAAATAAGATAATAAAAAAATGAACGGTTTATCCGTTCATTTTTTTATTATTAAAACGAATTATTATCTCTTCTGATAGGTTCACAGGTATAGTTAACACCGAGCTTTTTAAGAACCTTTTCGTCCTCTGCACAAAGCATTACCGATGAGTGAAGCTCCATGCCTCTTAATCGAGAAATTTGTGAAAGTGCTTTTTCAGCTTGGGGATTAACAGAAGCACTGCTTGAAAGAGCTATCAACATCTCGTTTGAGTTAAGGTGAGACGTGTATGACCTAAAGGTGTCTCTCTTTAGTTTAACGATGGGCTCAATAAATGTTTGTGCAATAAGCGGTACCTCGTCATCAATACCTGCCATAGCTTTCATAGCATTAAGTAATGCGGCAGATACAGAACCAAGCAACGCTGTGCTTTTGCCGGTTACAACAGTGCCGTCATCAAGTTCAATTGCAACAGCGTGTGTGCCTGCTGATTTCGCTTTGTCAAGTGCGGGCTTTACTACAACTCTGTCTGATACGTACAAACCTGTTTGCTGCATAATTGATTTTACTTTGGTAACAGCGCTTTCGTTTACGGTGCCCAACACCTTATCACAGCTGATTTTATAAAATCTTCTAATGATTTCTGCTTTTGCAGCTTCTCTTACAACCTCGTCATCAATAATGCAGTTGCCAACCATATTTACACCCATATCAGTTGGGGAGTTGTAAGGGCTTTTGCCCAAAATTCTTTCAAGCATTGCCTTAAGCAAGGGGAAGGCCTCTACGTCACGGTTGTAGTTTACGGTCGTTTCGCCGTAAGCTTCAAGGTGGAAGGGATCTATCATATTAAGGTCGTTAAGGTCGGCTGTTGCGGCCTCGTATGCTAAGTTTACAGGGTGCTTTAAAGGCAGGTTCCAAATGGGGAAGGTTTCAAATTTGGCGTAACCTGCTGTGATTCCACGCATATGCTCATGATAAAGCTGAGACAAGCAGGTGGCAAGTTTGCCGCTTCCGGGACCGGGGGCAGTTACAATAACCAGAGGTTTGGTTGTTTCGATATATTCATTTCTTCCATATCCGTCTTCGCTAACGATCAACGGAATATTGTTGGGGTAACCGACTATGGGATAGTGCGAGTATACCTTTACACCAAGATTGGTAAGCTTCTTTTTAAATACGTCAGCAGCAAATTGGCCTGCATATTGAGTCATTACAACACTGCTTACAAAAAGCCCCATACCTCTGAATGCATCAATTAATCTAATAACGTCAACGTCATAAGAGATGCCTAAATCGCTGCGAATCTTATTCTTTTCAATATCGCAGGCGTTAATAACTATTACGATTTCTGCACATTCTTTAAGTTGAAGAAGCATCTTAATTTTACTGTCGGGCTGAAATCCGGGCAGCACTCTTGATGCGTGATAATCGTCGAAAAGTTTACCGCCAAGCTCCAAATAAAGCTTACCGTCAAACTTGTTAATACGCTCTTGAATGTGCTGCGATTGCAAATTTAAGTATTTTTCGTTATCAAATCCAATTTTGTTCATCGTGCTTACCACCAATATTAATTATACTCTAAACAAAAGATCGCTGTAGGTGGGGAAGGGCCAATATTTTTTACCCACCAAGGTTTCTAATTCATCTGCTATGCTTCTGCACTTGTTCATTGCAGGAATAACGTTATCTTTAAATTTGTTTGCCTTTTCAACGTGGCAAGCGCATTCAGCAGCGTCTTGCTCTGCTTTTACAAGGATATCGCAATTGTCGTTGAGATCGCTAAGCAATGAATTGAGCTTTGTAAGCAAATTTTTCTCAAAGCTGCATTCAATGCCACCTATTGAAATCATATTTGATGTGGCAGAGGAAATATCTTTAATATAATCAATTACAGCAGGGATAATCTCGCGTTTAATCATGCTGATAGAGGTGAGTGCCTCAATATTGATAACCTTTGAATATGTTTCAAGTTCAATATCAAGTCTTGATTTAAGTTCGGTTTCGGTAAATACCTTATGTGCCTCAAATACTTTTACGTATTCAGGTTTAACCATATAGGGCAAGCAGTCAACAGTGGTTTTAAGGTTAGGTAAACCTCTTTTTTCTGCTTCAATTTCCCATTCGGTCGAATAACCGTCACCATTGAATATTACTCGGCTGTGATTTTTGACAGTTTCTTTTATAAGATTGTTCAGTGCAGTGGTAAAGTCTTCGGCACCTTCAAGAATATCGGCAAACTGTCTTAATTCTTCGGCAACCATTGTGTTGATTATTGTGTTTGTATCTGCAATTGATGCAGCAGAACCAAGCATTCTGAACTCAAACTTATTACCTGTAAACGCAAAAGGAGAAGTGCGGTTTCTATCGGTGTTATCTTTGGGGAAGGTTGGTATAATGTCAAGACCAAGCTTCATTTTGTGAGACTTGTGCGCCTCAAAATGAAGGTCGTTAACTATGCAATCTAAAATCTCGGTCAATTCATCACCGAGGAACATGGAAACAATTGCAGGAGGAGCTTCGTTTGCGCCTAATCGGTGGTCGTTTCCTGCACTTGCAATTGAGCAGCGCATAAGGGGCGCAAACTCGTCTACCGCTTTAATAACAGCGGCAAGGAAAAGTAAAAACTGAGCGTTTTCAGAGGGAGTTTTGCCGGGGTCTAACAAATTCTTACCACTATCAGTAGAAAGCGACCAGTTATTGTGCTTACCGCTTCCGTTTACACCTTCAAAGGGCTTTTCGTGCAAAAGGCAAACAAGACCGTGGCGCTGAGCAACCTTTTTCATGGTTTCCATAGTAAGCTGATTGTGGTCGGTTGCTATATTCATAGAGGTGAATATAGGTGCAAGCTCATGCTGAGCAGGTGCCGCCTCGTTATGCTTGGTTTTTGCAAATATGCCTAATTTCCACAGTTCTTCATCAAGCTCTGCCATAAAAGCGGCAACACGGGGTTTAATTGCGCCGAAATAGTGATCTTCAAGCTCTTGACCTTTGGGAGGGTTGGCGCCAAACAAGGTTCTTCCGGTAAAAATAAGATCTTTTCTTTGTTCGTAAAGCTTTTTATCAATAAGAAAATACTCTTGCTCAGGGCCAACGGTTGCAACAACTCTGGTAACGTTATTGTTTCCGAAAAGATTAAGAACTCTTAACGCTTGAGTGTTAAGGGCATCCATTGATCTAAGCATAGGAGTTTTCTTGTCAAGTGCCTCACCGCCGTATGAACAGAAGGCGGTAGGAATGCATAATACACCGTCTTTAATAAAGGCAAAGGACGTGGGGTCCCATGCAGTGTAACCGCGTGCTTCAAAGGTTGCACGAAGGCCACCTGAAGGAAAGCTGGAAGCATCAGGTTCACCTTTGATGAGTTCTTTACCGGTTAAGTCCATAATTACGCCGTTTTTAACTGGGGTAATAAAGCTATCGTGTTTTTCAGCGGTTATACCGGTAAGAGGTTGGAACCAATGGGTATAATGAGTCGCACCCTTTGAAATAGCCCAATCCTTCATTGCGTTTGCAACTACTGCGGCTGCAGCGGGGTCAAGCGGAATACCCTTTTCGATTGTCTTTTTAACTACCTTATAGGTCTCTCTGGGAAGCTTGTCTTCCATTACTGTGTCGTTAAACACAAGACTGCTGAAAATTTCCGGAACATTAATCACTGCAATAACCACCTTAGATAACTTTAACAACAAAAAACGGTGCCGCGAAATTCATCGCAGCACCGAATATTTGTGGCGATATTTAATTATATTTTAGCTTTAAGAATATGTCAATATCTTTTTACTAAAATTATATGTAATAAATCTAAATTTAAAGGGCTGTTTGGGTATCGGTAGGGTCACCGTTAATTGCTAAATCATATTCTTTTGACCAATCAAGTTCTCGGTATTGCTCGCCCCGTGGATCAGTCTTAATCCATTCCAAAAGCATATCAAGCATTTCAACGGTCCAGGTGTTGCGGTCTATTTGAGCCGTGGTGAATTTGTTTTGAGATATCATCTCAAAACCAAAATCATCTTTAACGTGAGTTTTTGCGGCACCTTCCACAACCTCGGCAACAAGATGACTGGGTATAAAAAGCACGCCACCGCCTGCGCCAAAAACAACGTCACCGGGAAGGCAAACTGCACCACCAAAATTGGTAACGGAGTTAAAATCCTTCATAACAAATTCGCGAATAGGTGTAGGATCAATGCCGCGATAATAAACCTGCACGTCTTCAACCTTTTTCATTTGTTCAACGTCTCTTATACCGCCCCAAATTACCGCACCGCCTGTTTTGGTTCGGGTTTTAATAGCTGTAGTTAAATTGCCGCCAAGAAAGGTGCCTTTATAAATTTTATCATACATATCTGCAACTACTACGTCTCGCTCGACTAATGAATCTATAACCCATTGGTTATAGTTGCCGTTTCTTCCTTCTTCCGCACCCTTTGCAAACATTACCTCGTGTAAATCAGGACGAGTAGGGCAGAAGCTGCAGGTTACTGCTCGACCTATAAGTTTTCGTCCGTCATCGTGAAGCGCGTACATTGGGTTTTCGCCGCCGCCCACGAACTGATTTTCATAACCTAAAACGAATATGGGCTTCCATACTTCTTCAAGAGTCATTCCTTCTAAGGCGTCAAGATATTTATCTTCAACCTTCGGTCTTCCGTCGGGCAATCTTTCGCCTTTCCAAAGGGGAGTCAACGCTATAATTTCGTCTCTGTCATTAAAATGCATAATTAACAGTCCTTTCTGTTTGACTTATGTGCAATTATATGATAGAATATTAACCAATTCAATTGAAAATATTAACTAATTATATTAATTTCTTAACCTAGGTGATGATTTTGTCTGCTTTAAACTTCAAAAACACGTTTTTATCGGTTAACATTGAGCGCGCAGCACTGCTAAAAAGTGAAAACATGACTGCCTTTGATATCAAAACCGGCTTAACTCTACCAAGAATAACTAAATGCTATGAAGTTATTCTTTTTACAGAAGACGGCGGCTATTTTGTTGTTGACGGAATTAAGTATGATATTAAAAGGGGAGTTGTAAGATTTTTAAGGCCGGGGCAAACGGTGTATAGTAAAAAATACGGTGATGCTTATGTGTTGTATTTTAGTTATGATCACAATGAAATTAACACTTTAAGCCAAATGCCCAGCAGTTTGACGTGTACAGATTATAACGCCGCCGAACGATTGTATAAAGATATTATAACAAGTTACCTATCGAATGAACGTTGCTCTGAATTGGTTTTGTATCATTCGTTATTAGAACTTCTTTGTTTATTTTATTATGATTCACAAAAATCTAAAGCATCACATCATACTAGCGAAAAAGCTAGATCCGTTTATAAAGCTGCAAGATTTTTAGAAGAAAATTATATGAATCACATATCACTTGAGGATGTTTCAAAAGAGGTTAGTTTGCATCCAAATTATTTGCATAGAATATTCAAGCAAATTATGCATAAAACGCCCTTAGAGTATCTTTTGAAAATACGCATTGATAAAGCTACCGATTATTTACTTATAACTTCGTTATCTATATTAGAAATTTCACAAATGTGCGGATTTGACAGCTCTTCGTATTTTATTTCAGTTTTTAAGAAGTATTGCGGTGTAACCCCAAGCAAATTCAGAGCAAACAATACTTCTGATGAACTTTTATGATAAAAAACACTTGACAAATCGTTTTTTGATGATATAATTGACAGGTAAAACAAAGCAGATAGTTTGTAATTTATCTCACCTTGTGTGCAATGTGCACGGGTTAATATCACAAAGTTAACGGCTTAATTGTGCCTTTTTGTGTTGTTATGCGTAGATAAATTATTATCTACGCTTTATTATTTTAACGGAGGTGCTTCCACATTAGCAGTAATAAGAAAATGCCTATAAACGAAGAGATTTCAGCACCTGAAGTCAGATTGATAGGCAAAGACGGTTCGCAGCTTGGTATCGTTTCATCTGATGATGCTCTTAAGTTAGCATACAGTGAAGATCTTGACCTTGTTATGATTGCTCCGCAGGCAGTTCCGCCTGTGTGCAAGGTTATGGATTATTCTAAGTATGTTTATGAGCAGAATAAGCGCGAAAAAGAAGCGAGAAAAAATCAAAAGGTAGTTGAGATTAAAGAGATTCGTCTTTCTCTTAACATCGACACTCACGATTTCGAGACCAAAGGCGGCCATGCAATTAAATTTCTTAAAGACGGCAACCGCGTAAAGGTATCTATCAGATTCAGAGGCCGCGAAATGGGCCACCCTGAACTTGGTTTGGATATTATGCAACGTTTTGCCACTTACTGTGAAGAGTTCGCAACCGTTGAAAAACCCGCAAAGCTTGAAGGCAGAAACATGCTTATGTTCCTGGCTGCCAAGTCTGCAAAGTAAATTGTATATAATTCTAAGGAGGAAAATATAATGCCTAAGATCAAAACTCACAGCGGAGCAAAAAAGCGTTTTAATCTTACCAAAACCGGCAAGGTAAAGCGTGCACACGCATACAAGTCCCACATTCTTAACAAGAAAACTTCTAAGCGCAAGAGAAATCTCCGCCGAGCCGCTATGGCCGACGTAACCAACGTAGCACAGGTCAAGCGCCTTATTCCTTACAAGTAAAACAACTCGGTTAAACCGACCATAACTCAATTTTCGGAGGTAAAGAAAAATGGCTCATGTTAAAGGCGCAATGATGACGCGCAAGAGAAGAAAAAAGGTTTTAAAGCTTGCCAAGGGTTACTTTGGTGCAAAGTCTAAGCTGTTCCGTACTGCTAAAGAAGCAGTTATGAAGAGCGGCCAGTATGCTTATATCGGCCGTAAGCAGAAGAAGCGTGATTTCCGTCGTTTGTGGATCACCCGCATTTCTGCTGCTTGCAAACTTAACGGCATCAACTACTCAACCTTCATGAACGGTTTGTCAAAAGCCGGCATTGAAATGAACAGAAAGATGCTTTCAGAGATTGCTATTTCTGATGCTGCAGGTTTCACCGCATTGGTTGAAACTGCTAAAAAAGCTTTAGGTAAATAATCTTACACGCCCGTGCATACGGGCGTGTTTTTGCTAATCTAATGGCCTTTTAAACGGTGATTTTTATGATGTTTGAGCATATTTCCAGCAAATCGAACGATAAAATTAAGCGTGTCAATTTATTGATTCGCTCTGCATCTGCGCGCCGTGAAACCAATTTGTTTATTCTTGAAGGTTTGCGTTTGTGCCGCGATGCAGCTCTGTGCAACATCAAAATTGATGAGCTTTATTTTACACAAAAAGTTCTTGATAAATTTACATCTGACCTTGAGATTTTGATTAATTGTTCAAGCAATGCACACTGTGTTACGGAAGAGGTAATGGCTAAAATCAGCGACACGGAAAACTCACAAGGAATTGTGTGCGTTATTAATAAATCGTTTGTTAATAACAGTAATAAAATTAAAACTAACGGCAGATATATTGCTTGTGAAAATCTTTCCGACCCTTCTAACTTAGGTGCTATTTCAAGAACCGCAGAAGCTCTTGGAATTGAAGGAATGATACTTATTGGTCATTGCTGTGATATGTACAACCCAAAAGCACTGCGTGCATCTATGGGTGCCTTGCTTCGCTTGAATTGCATCACCTTTGCTTCGTTTGATCAATTTATTGATTGTGCAAAAGCATCTTCTATGAGGCCTATTGCTGCAGTTGTTAACCCAAATGCCGATCATATTAATGATTTCGCCTTTAAAAACGGTGATATAGTTATAATTGGCAACGAGGCAAACGGTATCAGCACAGAGCTGATTAATTGTTGTGATAATGCTGTTACAATACCAATTAAAGGACGCGCAGAGTCCTTTAACGCCGCTGTTGCAGCTTCTATAATTATGTGGGAGCTGAGTAAGTGATGACTTATAACAAAAATGCGGTATATTGGATATTTTTACAGTCTGTTATTGGTGTGGGTAGCAGAAAGCTGTTGCCTATTATAAACCATTTTGGCTCTGCTAAAACTTTTGCTGAATGTCGTTATGAGGATTTGAGAGAATTGGGTTTGCTTACCAAATCAGAGCTTGAACGGTTTAGCAAAACCACTCTTGACGATTGCCGACAAATTATGGCTGAGTGCAATCAACTTGGTTATAATATCGTTACTCCTAACGACAAAAATTATCCCAAGATGCTGGCACAAATTCCCGATCCTCCCGCAGTTCTGTATGTGTTGGGAGAATTACCAGATTTAAGCAACTCCGTTTGCATTGCTATGGTTGGCACGAGAAAATGCAGCAACACTGGTAAAAGCATTGCGAGAGAATTGGCTTATCGCCTTACAAAAGCTGGGGCCGTAATTATAAGCGGCGGTGCTGTTGGTATAGATTCTTCGTCCCATATTGGCGCACTAAGAGCAGACGGTAAAACCTATGCTGTTTTAGGTTGTGGACTTAACTATCCTTATTTGGCGGTAAATGCTGAATTAAGAGAAGAGATATCTAAAAACGGTGCATTAATAAGCGAATATCCGCCTAATGCTCCTGCAAGCAGGTATACTTTTCCTGTCAGAAACAGAATTATTTCGGGCTTGTGTTTAGGCACTGTTGTGGTAGAAGCAACGTATAGCAGCGGTTCGCTTATAACCGTAGACCACGCATTAGAGCAGGGAAGAGATATTTTTGTAATTCCGGGTGAAATATCAAATCCTCTTTATGCAGGTTCAAACCGACTTGTACGAGATGGTGCAATTGCTATTACTACCCCTTACGACATTCTGTGTGAATATAACAGCTTTTATCCGCACGTGTTGGATTTAACAGGATGTCAAGATATAATTTCTTGCATAGATTCTCCTGTTCAAGACGATATTAACGACATAGTGCCGGAAGCAACTATTAAACCAAAAAAAGACAAAAAATTAAAACTTGGTAAAAAGAAAAATTGTCAACCTAAAGAAAAATCGGTTGAAATTGATACAAAAGGTTTATCCGATAACGCTAAAAAACTTGTTGATTTATTTAAAAATTCTGAAAGTCAATATTTTGACATTGTTACTCAAAAATCTGACCTAACCCCGTCAGATGCTATTGCTGCTTTAACAGAGCTTGAAATTATGGGAATAGTATCTGCTCAACCGGGCGGAAGATATATATTAAACTTTGGAGGATAATATGTCCAAACTTGTAATTGTTGAATCTCCATCAAAAGCAAAGACCATACAAAAATATTTGGGTTCATCATATGAGGTTATGGCTTCGATGGGTCATATTCGTGATTTGCCGCAATCAAAAATCGGTATTGATATTGAGCACGATTTTAAACCCCAATATATAAACATTAAGGGTAAATCAGATCTTATCAAAAAGCTTAAAGATTGTGCAGCACTATGTGACGGCGTTTTGCTTGCAACCGACCCTGACCGTGAAGGAGAGGCAATATCTTGGCACCTTGCCAATATACTTGGATTAGATATTAACGAATGCAACCGTGTAACCTTTAACGAAATTACCAAAACCACAGTTACACAAGAGATTAAAAACCCACGTTCGATTAATATGGAGCTTGTAGATGCCCAACAAGCCCGCCGAGTACTTGACCGATTGGTTGGCTATAAAATCAGCCCATTCCTTTGGAAAAAGATTAGACACGGTCTTTCTGCCGGCAGAGTTCAATCGGTTGCCGTTAAAATTATAGTTGACCGCGAAAAAGAGATAAGAAATTTTATTCCTGAAGAATATTGGACTATTGATGCTGTATTGGCTCCTATGGGAGTTAAAGCACTTAAGTTTGCAGCTAAATTTTATGGTACCGATGAAGGTAAAATGGATATATCCAACAGCGATGAAGCTGCAGCAGTTTTGAACGAGGTTTCAAATTCGGATTTTGTTGTAAACAACGTTAAAAAAGGCGTTAGAAACAAACGTCCTGCTCCTCCTTTTATTACTTCAACCCTTCAGCAAGAAGCTTCCAGAAAGCTTGGCTACACCTCAAAGCGCACTATGCGCATTGCTCAAGCTTTGTATGAAGGTGTTGAAATTTCAGGTCTAGGTGCAACCGGTCTTATTACCTATATGCGTACAGACTCTCTGAGATTGTCCGACGAGGCTATGAGAGCCGCCGGAGACTTCATTAAGGCTCGTTACGGCAAGGAGTACTACTACGGCTCCTTCCACACCTTTAAGACCAAGTCCGGCGCTCAGGATGCCCATGAAGCCACCCGCCCCCCCCATGTGGAGCTGGATCCGGAGCGGATCCAGAGCAGCCTGACCAAGGAGCAGTACAAGCTGTATAAGCTGATCTGGAG
>JAZQSG010000016.1:0-1206 GCA_045630025.1 Acutalibacteraceae bacterium | reverse complement strand
AGTTGTTATGGCTGCAAAAAGAAAAAGCAGTAAAAAAACCACCACAAAAAAGCAAACCCGCACGACAACCCGCTCTGCCGAAGGTAACCGCCAGTTATATTCGGTTGTTTGGTTTGCCGTTGCAATATTTTTGCTTTGCGTGGTATTCATAAAGGGCCAAAATATTTGGACCTACATACATAACTTTATATTTGGCATCTTTGGTGTGACCGCATATTTTTACCCCTTCCTTTTAGGTTTTATTGCGGTTATGTTCGCAACCAATAAAATCGGAAGCTCTATTAAAGCCAAAATTATTGAAGGCACTTCGGTTGTGGTTTTAATCGGCGCAATTATCGATATTTTTGCCACCAAGGTTACCGACCTTACCTTTTGGAAGCATCTTGCCGCGGCATACCAAAACGGTATTGCCCTTAAAAACGGCGGCTTTTTAGGTGCCCTTATTGGCAAGCCGATTTATTTAGCCTTTGGCAAAACCGGCGCTTTGATTACCCTTTTCTTGCTTATTTTCGTGCTTTTAATGATATTAACCTCTACCACACTCATCGCCCTTTTCAAAGGCTTTGCCACACCTGTGGTATCGGTTAAAAAGGCCGCCGAAGAGGCTTACGCCAACAAGCAGGAGGAACAGAGCCAACGCAGTAAATTCTCGGTTGATATTCCTGTTGACGACGGCCCCGAGGAACGCAAAAGACAACGTGCTCAAATGACTCCTCAACAGCGGAAGCTTATTGATGCATACCAAGGCCGTGAAACTACCGAAGAAGAGATTGCCGCCGACGAAGTTATTGTAGAAAAACCTAAGGCAGAAGCCGCTTTGCAACCTGCCGAGGAGGTTGTAGATGTTAAAGCCGAAACACAAAGCTTTGCCGAAGAGGTTAAAAAGGTTGACGAAAGCCGCGACGATGGCTATGTTTTCCCGCCTTTAAGCTTGCTTAAAGCAACCGAAAAACAAAACAACCTTACCGTGCAAGGCTCGGCCGAAATTGCTGAGCACCTGGTTGACACCCTTAAAAGCTTTGGTGTTGAAACTCGTATTGTTGATATTTGCCACGGCCCCACCGTTACAAGATATGAGCTTCAACCCTGTGCAGGCGTTAAAATAAGCCGTATCACCGCCCTTGCGGATGATATCGCCCTTAACCTTGCGGCAGGCAACGTGCGTATTGAAGCCCCCATTCCTAACAAGGCCGCCGTTGGTATTGA
>JAZQSG010000015.1:0-5985 GCA_045630025.1 Acutalibacteraceae bacterium | reverse complement strand
TTAAAATGACTCCCTATTATTACAAAACGGGCAAAGAGGACCAGCAAAAGCTGTCGGGACTTGACCGCTTAACCGTAAGCATTGAGTTTTACATAGCAGAATATGAAAAAATCCACCGAGAATAATCGGTGGATTTTTTGTTACATATACACGTCGAAAACCAGCATCAGGCAAAATCCGATAAGCAGGGCGTAGGTTGCGCCTCGCTGACTGCCGTGAGCGTGGGTTTCGGGTATCATTTCGTCACTGATTACGTAAAGCATTGTGCCACCTGCAAAGGCAAGGGCAAAGGGTAAAATGGCGGTTGAAATGCTTACTGCCAAATAGCCCACAAAGGTGCCAACAACCTCTATAAGTCCTGTAAAGAGGGCGCACACCACAGTGCGCCTTGGGGATACGCCGGCCGCCAGCATAGGGCCGATGATAACCATACCCTCGGGGATGTTTTGCAGGGCAATTCCCCCCGCGATTAGCAAGGCCTGGCTTGTATCGCCCGAGCCAAAGCCCACACCCGCAGCCAAGCCCTCGGGCAGGTTGTGAATGGCAATAGCCATAACAAAAAGCAGCACCTTATCAAGCTTTTCGTTAGAGGGGTGACCCTCACCGGACCCCATAAACTGGTGCAAATGGGGCACCAGCTTATCAATCAGGTTAAGACACAAGGCACCGGCAAATATGCCTGCAACAGTCATTACAAGGCCCCATTTGCCGCCGTAATCCAAGGCGGGTAAAATTAAGCCCAGCACTGCCGCTGCAAGCATTACACCCGCTGCAAAGGATAAAACTATATCGCTGAATCTGTGAGATAATTTTTTAAATATAAAGCCAATGAGTGAGCCGACAACCGTGGCTCCGCCCACGCCTAACGCCGTAAGAATTACTATATACAAACAAATCACCTTTATTTCAATAAGCCGTTTTCGGCTAAGTATTGCATAAGGGCCTGACAACCCTTGTAAATATCGTTGTAGGTAACGTCAAAATGACCGTTGTACCATGGGTCAGCCACGTTGCCGCCTTGAGGTGTAAAGTCTAAAAGCTTTTTTACCTTGCCTTGGGGGTCTGAACCGATTATTCTGAAAATGTTGCGTATATTATTATCGTCCATTGCAACCAAAAGGTCGTAGCTGTCATAGTCGGATTTTTTGAGCTGTACCGCCCTTTTATCCCCCGCATCAATTCCGTGCAGGGCAAGCTCGCGACGGGCAGGAGGATAAACGGGATTGCCAACCGAGCCCCAAATTTCTTCGGTGCTGGTGGCGCAGGAGGCAATGTGTATTTTATCCGACAGCGACTGCCGATAAACCATATCCTTCATTATAAATTCTGCCATAGGACTGCGGCAAATATTGCCGTGGCAGACGAACATTATCTTTATCATTTTATTCCCTCAGTTGGTTTTTTGATAAAATAAAAATATCATATATAAAAGCTTTTGTCAAATTTAAAAGACTCCCTGTAAAAGGAAGTCTTTTTATATTGTTTGGGGTTTTTCGCAGCGACAAGGTAAATTTACGGGAAAAACCTTATTCGGGCTCGAAGGCGCCCGTGCACAGGTATTGCGAGGCGGTTTTTCGCAGCGACAAGGTAATTTTGCTGCTTCGTTTTGTACCGATAAATTTGCTTTGCTCGCAAGACAAAACCAACGAAGGCAATACACAGGTATTGCGAGGCGGTTTTTCGCAGCGACAAGGTAAATTTACGGGAAAAACCTTATTCGAGTTCGAAGGCGCCCGTATACAATTGATAATAAGTGCCTTTTTGGGCTATGAGATCGGCGTGACTGCCTCGCTCAATTATCTTGCCGTGGTCGAGCACCATTATAACGTCTGAATTCATAATGGTAGACAGGCGGTGGGCGATAACGAATACGGTGCGTCCCTCCATAAGCTTATCCATACCGCGCTGGACGATAGCTTCGGTGCGGGTATCGATTGAAGAGGTGGCCTCATCCAAAATCATTACGGGAGGATCGGCAACGGCTGCTCGGGCAATAGCGATAAGCTGGCGCTGACCCTGAGACAGATTGGTGCCGTTATTGTTAAGCATGGTATCGTAGCCCTGGGGCAGACGAGTGATGAAATCGTGAGCGCCTGCAAGCATTGCGGCCTGGCGGCATTCTTCATCGGTAGCGTCCAAACGGCCGTAGCGGATGTTATCCATTACAGTGCCTGTGAAAAGGTTGGTTTCTTGCAAAACAATGCCCAGTGAACGGCGCAAATCGGCCTTTTTGATTTTGTTGATGTTGATGCCGTCGTATCGTATTTTTCCGTCGGCAATGTCGTAAAAGCGGTTTATAAGGTTGGTTATTGTGGTTTTGCCTGCACCGGTTGCGCCAACAAAGGCAACCTTTTGACCCGGCTCGGCAAAAACGCTAACGTCGTGCAAAACGGTTTTACCCTCTTTATATGCAAAGTCAACCTCGGTCAGGCGTACGTCACCCTTAAGCAAGGTGTAGGTTAAGGTGCCGTCGCTGTGAGGATGCTTCCAAGCCCAATGACCCGTGCGCTTTTCTGTTTCGGTAAGGTTGCCCTCGCCATCTACCTCAACGTTAACAAGGGTTACATAGCCGTCGTCTACCTCGGGCTCTTGATCCATAAGAGAAAATACGCGGTTGGCGCCTGCCATTGCCATTACAACTGAATTTATCTGCTGTGTAAGCTGATTAATGTTGCCGGTAAACTGCTTGGTCATATTAAGAAAGGGCACTGCCACGCTGATGGTGAACGCCATTTGTGACAAGCTGATGTTTTTAACCTTAAGGGTTAAAAACAGACCTGCAGCAACCGCAACAAGAACGTAAAGCACGTTGCCTATATTCATTATGATAGGGCCAAGCATATTGGCGTAGGCATTGGCTCGGCGGCTATCTTCATAAAGAGAGTCGTTAATGCGGTCAAACTCTTCCTTGCCTGCCTCTTCATGGCAAAAGACCTTAACAACCTTTTGACCGTTCATCATCTCTTGAATATAGCCCTCGGTTGCACCAACTGCCTTTTGCTGACGCATAAAGTATTTGGCTGAACCGCCGCCAACAACCTTTGACACAAACATCATTGCAAAAACACCCACAACCACGATAAGTGTCATCCAGATGCTGAAGTACATCATAAGGGTGAAAACTACAAGCACGATAGAGGCCGACTGCAGCAACGCGGGGAAGGCCTGAGACACCAGCTGACGAAGGGTATCGATATCGTTGGTATAGTGGCTCATTATATCGCCGTGCTTGTTGGTATCAAAATAGCGGATGGGCAAATTTTGCATGCCGTTAAACATCTGCTTACGCAGCTTGTTTAGGAAGCCCTGGGTCATATAAGCCATAAGCTGTGTGTGAGTAACGGTGGCTGCCAAGCTGACAATATAAAGCACTGCAAGAATTATGATGGTAGGAATAACCTCGTTAACTGCTGCCTGCCAGTTGCCCGACTTATACCATTTTTCAATTATTTCGATAATGTTTTGTATAAACAAGGAAGGAATTGCCGAAACGCCTGCCGAAAAGAGAATGCACAGGGCGGTGAGAGGGGCTAAAACGGGATAGCTTTTGAATAACAGCTTGATAACTCGACCAAGACATTTAACGTCAAGCTTTTTGCCCATTGGCTTGCCCACAGGTTTACCCATTGGCTTATTCATCGCTATCACCTCCTTGAGTTTGCTGCTCGTATACCTCACGATATATCTCGCTTTGTTCAAGAAGCTGAGAATGGGTGCCCACGGCAGTTATTTGACCGTTATCCATTACAACTATCATATCGGCATCTTTAACCGATGCTATGCGCTGTGCAATAATGATTTTGGTGGTTTCGGGTATGAAGTTTTTAAAGCCCTCGCGGATAAGTGCGTCGGTTTTGGTATCGACGGCGCTTGTGGAATCGTCCAGAATAAGAATTTTGGGATTTTTAAGCAGGGCGCGAGCGATGCACAAGCGTTGCTTCTGTCCGCCCGAAACGTTGGTTCCGCCTTGCTCGATTTTGGTATCGTAGCCGTCGGGGAAGGAACGCACAAAATCATCTGCCTGTGCAAGACGGCAGGCCTCTGCCAATTCTTCGTCGGTAGCGTCGGGATTGCCCCAGCGCAAATTTTCTTTAATGGTGCCCGAAAAGAGCAGATTTTTTTGCAAAACCATGGCAACACTGTCGCGCAGGGTTTCAAGGTCGTACTCTTTTACGTCGCGGCCGCCAACCTTTACGGTGCCATCGGTGGCGTCATAAAGTCGTGAAATTAACTGCACAAGGGTGGTTTTGCCCGAGCCGGTGCCGCCAATTACGCCAACCGTCATGCCCGATAAGACGTGCAGGTTAACTCCCTCAAGAGCGTTGCGCTGAGCAGCTGCTGAATATTTGAAGTTAACCGAGTCGAAATCTATAGAGCCGTCGGCAACCTCCATAACGGGGTTTTCGGGATTGCAAAGAGCGGGCTCTTCACACAAAACCTCGTAAATTCGCTTAAAGGATTCGGCCGAAATGGTTATGATTACGTAAATCATTGAAAGCATCATAAGTGACATAAGCACCTGAATGCCATAGGTAAGCATTGCAGATATTTGACCTACATCGATAAGGGTGCCCTTGCTTTCAATGACCATCTTTGAGCCCACGAAAAGAATAAACACCATATTGAAATAGATGCAAAACTGCATCAAGGGTGAGTTAAGAGCTACAATGCGCTCGGCCTTGGTAAAATCGCTGCATATATCTTCTGCAGCTTTGCCGAACTTTTGCTTTTCGTAATCTTCACGGGCAAAGCCCTTAACCACGCGCATACCGCGCACGTTTTCTTCAATAGATTCGTTGAGACGGTCGTATTTTTTAAAGACGCGGCGGAAGGCAGGCATTGCCTTGCGGCTGACGGCATAAAGGCCCAGAGCCAACACGGGAATGACCACAACAAACGCCGTTGCCAGGAAGCCGCCCATAATATAAGCCATAACCACCGAGAATATAAGCATAAGGGGTGAACGGATGGCAGTGCGGATTATCATCATATAAGACATCTGCACATTGGAAATATCGGTAGTCATTCGGGTAACCAGCGAAGAGGTTGAAAACTTGTCTATATTTTCAAAGGTGTAGGTCTGAACCTTATAATAAAGGTCTTTACGCAAATTTTTGGCAAATCCGCAGGATGCCTTGGCGCAGGTGTAGCCGGCTATTCCGCCACAGCTGAGCGATATAATTGCCAACAAAATCAGCAACAGACCCGTTTTAACAATGTCTTCAACTGCGGCACCCGCCTTTATGCGGTTAACAAGGTTGGCTGTAATGAAGGGAATCGCAGTTTCAATAACCGCCTCAAGCACGATAAGAATTAGGGTAATTATCGTCGGCTTTTTGTATTCCCGTATACAACCGGCAAGACGTTTTATCATTTTGGGCTCATCATCCTTTTATGTGGAAAATTTTACATTCGCATTATATAATTATAACCATTTTTCGCCTTAAGTTCAAGGCAATTTTGTAAATTTTCTTTTAATATAATATGAAAAGGTCACGACGCTTTACCCACATCGTGACCTTTTGTTTTATTCAAACAAGGGGGTTGAAAAATATCGCTCGGCTGTGTCGGGCAGCACGGTAACAACCGTTTTGCCCTTGCCCAAGTGCTTGGCAAGCTTGATTGCCGCAGCCACGTTGGTGCCGCTGGATATGCCGCACATAATACCCTCTTTAGAGGCAAGCTCTTTTGCGGTTTTAATGGCCTCGTCATCTTTAATAATGCAAATATCGCTGATTATGCCTTGATTAAGGATGGGGGGAATTAATCCGTCACCGATGCCCATTTGAATGTGGGTGCCGATAGAGCCGCCCGACAATATTGCGGCGTGCTCGGGCTCTACTGCCCAAACCACCATATCGGGATTTTGCTCTTTAAGCACCTCGCCGATGCCGGTTATGGTGCCGCCGGTGCCTATGCCCGAGCAAAAGCCGTGAATAGGACCTTCCACCGCATCAAGAATCTCTTTTGCGGTTTGCTGACGCT
>JAZQSG010000014.1:0-1747 GCA_045630025.1 Acutalibacteraceae bacterium | reverse complement strand
GGTGTTGCAGGTATTATTGCCGGCACAATTACAATGACCGGACTTGCAAATGTAATGATAAATGGTATTGTTGCCCTTGCGGGAAATCAGGTTATCATAGCTCTTTTCCTTACTATGATCTGCTGTATCGTTCTTGGTATGGGCGTTCCGACTACTGCAAACTACTGCATCATGGCGGCAACTTGTGCTCCGATTTTGATTCGTATGGGCGTTCCGCCTCTTGCGGCTCACTTTTTCGTATTCTACTTCGGTATTGTTGCCGACCTCACACCTCCGGTTGCGCTTGCAGCGTACGCAGGTGCGGCTATTGCACAGGGGAATCCGATGAAAACGGCGATTACAGCGACAAAGCTTGCTATCGGTGCATTTATCGTACCATATGTATTTGCACTTAATCCCGCAATGCTCTTTATTGATACCAATGCTTGGGAAGTTGTCCTGATATGTATAACTTCTTTAGTGGGAATCTTCGCGGTTTCGGCATCGCTTGAAGGTTATTTCTTGCGCCATATGCCGTGGTATCAGAGAGTGTTGAGCCTTGTGGGTGGTCTTTTGCTGATTTATCCTGGAGTGGTTACGGATGCTATCGGTGTAGGACTTGTAGTTATAGTTCTTATCATGCAATTCGTTTTTAAGAAAAAAGATTCTTTAAAAGCATAATATGATTTTGAACGCATGCAAAACGCATGCGGTCAATTTTATTGTTCCACTTTTTGTAAAATAATTGTTATTTTGGTTATTTTATGTTATAATAAAACTTAACATTAAATCGGAGGAAAAGGATATGAAAAAAGTTTTAGGATTTTACACAAAAACACCACTCATTTTACGAATAGCAATAGGACTCGTTATAGGTATCTGCCTTGGTATTTGGGTTCCGCAGGTAAGCTTTGTTGCCGTGCTTGGAAACCTTTTCGTAGGTGCGCTTAAAGCAATTGCGCCGATTCTCGTTTTTGTTCTTGTTGTTTCCTCTCTTGCAAAAACAGGCAAGGGTGTTGGCAAAAGATTTGGAAGAGTAGTTTTCTACTATATGCTCAGTACATTCCTTGCAGCAGCTGTAGCGGTAGTAATGAGCTATCTCACAAAGGTTTCAATCCCGCTTGCAGAAGCAGTTGATAAGGCAGCTCCTGCAGGTCTTGGAGAGGTTTTTGAGGCTCTTCTTTCAAATATGGTAATGAACCCCGTTCAGGCAATTATAAGTGCAAATTACGTCGGTATTCTTACATGGTCTGTCATTATCGGTCTTGCACTCAAGGGTATTGCAGGGGAGAAGACAAAGGAATTTTTCACAGATGTCTCCAATGCGGTTTCAAAGGCTGTTGCATGGGTAATTCAGCTCGCTCCGTTTGGTATCATGGGTCTTGTTTTCTCGTCTGTAAGTGAGTACGGTCTTGCAATCTTTGTTGATTACGGCAAGCTCCTTGCAGTCCTTGTCGGATGTATGCTTCTTGTTGCGTTCGTCATTGATCCGCTTATCGTTGCGATTTCACTCAAGAAAAATCCGTATCCGCTCGTTTTCCGCTGTTTCAAGGAATCAGGTATCACAGCATTCTTCACGAGAAGCTCTGCTGCAAACATCCCTGTTAATATGAGCCTTTGTGAAAAACTCGGTCTTGACCGCGAATATTACAGCGTTGCAATTCCGCTTGGCGCAACAATCAATATGGATGGCGCGGCAATTACGATTACCATTATGTCGCTTGCTGCTGCATTCTCACAGGGAGTTGAGGTTAATATCATTATCGCA
>JAZQSG010000013.1:0-5411 GCA_045630025.1 Acutalibacteraceae bacterium | reverse complement strand
GTAGGGTATTTTTAAGCGGTCAAGTATCCGCATTGCGTTGGTTTTAACCTCTTTAGCCATTGTTTTAATCCTTTTTGAAGTTTTTAAAGGCAACGTTTAAATCTACGTTACCGCTTATTCCCTTAATCCTGCCCGTATGAGAATACTGAACCAGCCCAAAATTAGATTGGGTGGGCGGCTCGTCGGCAGTAGCGGCAATCCAAATCTCGTAGCTTTCGGCCAAAAGAGGGCCCTTCATTCGATCGGTATACATAGACAGCGCGGTGTATATGCCCGCCCGATATTCAGAGTTTTGCTCAAGGGTTTGGCAAAAGGCCTGTGCAATGGCGGTAACGGCATTTCCGTCAAGTTGAATTACACCCTCATCCTCAATATCATAATAGACGGGATAATCGAGGTGGCGCCCATTCAAAGCGGCAATAACGTCAAGCGCGTCCTGCCTTGCCTCTTCCTCGGTTTGGGCGTAGCTGTAAAGATAAACCCCCAGCTTTAGCCCTGCCGCTGATGCATTTTTATAATATTCTTCAAACTTGCGGTCGATGCCTCCCGAATATCCCAAACGAAGAATTGCAAACTCTACGTTGTCGGAAGCAACCGCCTGCCAGTTGACGTTGCCCTGCCAACGGGAAACGTCAATTCCGTAGGCCATAGGAGCATTATAACAGAAATCCGTTTCAAATGCAAGTTGTAAATCGCTTAACACCCTTTGGTCGTCTGCACTTGCCCACACCGACATAAGATATCGGGTGCCGGGGCTAAGCGCGCTTATCCTGAATCGGGGCGTATCACTTTGGCCCGAGCGTATAAAACCGCCGCTTGCATCGTAAAGCGTCCAGCCGTAGCCGTTAATATCGCCCTGCCAATCAACGGTAACCAATACCTCAACCCAATCCCTGCCCACGCCAACGCTTCGGGCAATAATTTGGTCGGCGGTTATGGGCTCAACCGCCACGGGCTGCTCCCTGCCGCAAGAAACCAGCAACAGCATCAGCATCGCGGCCATTGCCGCAAGGCGCTTCACTGCTGCTCCTCCCCGTGAAAGTGATCATATACCCTTTGGGCTGCCGACCTGTTCATACCCTTAACGCGCATCAAATCTTCAACCTCGGCCATAGATACCGCCGTTACGGTGCCAAAGTGTGCCATCAGCTGCTTTGCTCGGGTTTCACCAATGCCCTCAATGGATGTAAGGGATGAGCCCAGCATCTTCTTTTTGCGGCGGCGGTTGTGGTAGCCAATAGCAAAGCGGTGCACCTCTTCCTGAATGGCATAAACCAAGTTGTAGGCGCTGCGTGTTGCCTTAATGGCAATTTCGCCGCCCTGATGGGTGATGGCGCGAGTGCGATGCTTGTCATCCTTAACCATACCGAAAACGGGCAGCTCAAGGCCTGCTTCCTTTATGATTTCGGACACAGCCGCCACCTGGCCCTTGCCGCCGTCAAGGAGGATAAGGTCGGGCAAGCGTCCAAAATAATCGTCATCTTCACCGTGCTTTTTGTATTCATTGATTCTGCGCGTCATAACCTCTGCCATAGATGCGCAGTCATCGTTTTGATAGTTTTCTATCTTAAATTTGCGATACCCCTCTTTGTATGGAGCGCCGTTTTTAAAGACCACCATACCGGCCACCGTTTCATCCCCTGCGGTGTGAGATATGTCGTAGGCCTCAATAAATTCGGGAGGAGCAGCCATACCCAACAGACGGGCCAGTTCATCAAGCCCTGCCGTCTCGTGACCCTTGCGGCTGAGCACCTCGGCAAGATACTCGGCGGCATTTCGGCGGCAAAGCTCGGTAAGGGTGCGCTGCTCGCCCCGTTGAGGCACCGCAATGGTGCATTTTTTGCCCCGTTGCTCGGTAAGAATTCGGCTCAAAAGCTCAATATCCGCAACCTCTCCGTCGCAACTGATGCGTGGTGGAATCTCACTGCCCCCCGAATATAGCTGAAGTATAAAATCGGCACGGGCAGAGGGAGCATCTTCAATAGAATCAACCAAAAACCGACGGGTATCTCGCAGACTGCCGCCGCGGAAAATAAAGACCTCAAAGCAGCTTTTTTCGGGGGCAGAGGAAAGAGCAATAACATCCTGCTCCTTTACCTCCTTAGACACCACGTTTTGCTTAACGTTCATAGCCCTCATAGCTGCAATGCGGTCGCGAAGTCGAGCGGCCCGTTCAAAATCGAGGCGTTCTGCCGCCTGCTCCATCTCGTTGGTCATAGCTGCAATGGCGGCCGCCGACCCATTTTGCAAAAAGTCAAGGGCACCCTGCACCGATTCTTCATAATCCTGCTCGCTTATCTTGCCGCAGCAGGGAGCAGAGCATTGCCCGATATGATAGTTAAGACAGGGCTTGGCACCACGCTTATTCATATCCTTGGCCTGCTTGCCGCAGTGGGGCAGACAAAAGGCCTTTTTGGCGCCGTCCACCGCCCTGGAAACGCTGTAAAGAGAGTAGTAGGGGCCAAGATATTCGGCACCGTCATCGGCTATTTGCTTGACGGCATCAACCATACGCCAGGGACGCTTGGTAACACGAATATAATGAAAGCCCTTGGCATCCTTAAGCAGAATGTTGTATTTGGGCATATTTTGCTTTATAAGTGAGCATTCAAGCATCAGCGCCTCAATCTCGCTGTTGCAAAGGATGTATTCAAAATTTTCAACTCGAGCCACCATCTGACGCACCTTTTCGGCGTGATGCTCGCCACTGCCGAAGTATTGGCTGACTCGGTTGCGCAGGGCCTTTGCCTTGCCGATATATATAATTTTGCCCGACTTATCCTTCATAATATAAACGCCGGGGGTCAAGGGCAATCGTCTTGCCTTGGCCATCAATCGGTTCATTCGTTCATCCATCGTCAGCCCTCCTTTCAGCAGTATGCAATTTATATTATTATGATACCAAAATCCGCTTGCCATTGCAAGTTAAAATGCTGATCTAATCACGACAAAAACCGCCCATCGCAAGATGAGCGGTTTTTAATCGGGTTATTCTTCGGTTATGGGCTTGGGGGCTCGGTTTCTTCCGTTACTTTGGCTTCGATTTGTTTTTTGCCTACAAGAATTTTTACGTCGTCACCCATGGGTGCATCATAGCCCTTGCACTTTATGACTCTTAATGTTGCGTAAAATTCGGTGATTTCTTCGCATTGAGCATATATTACGCCGCCTTGATGGTCATCGGCAGGTACAATATCGTATATTGCAAACTCCTTGATTTTTTTGAGCCGCTTTGCATCAGAGGTAACAGACAGCTTGATGCGCCTGCCCGGTGCAGGTGTGCCATCCTGCGACGTTACCCGTGCACACCATCCGAGTATTTTAAATTTGTTCCTTAAGTAGTTGATTAAAAATCCTACGGCTAAAAGTCCAATTAAAAGCCATATTCTGACAGACCACTTTGATGAGTAAAAAACAATACAAAAAGCTGCTGTTAATATTATTGCTATTGTGTTTATAACTATCGTCAAAAAAGAGACCTTTTTCGGCGGTAAGTATGACGCTTTGCCGCACAATACACACTCAAATTTATAAGTTCTAATCCTATTAGCAAAATAAGTTGTGAATCTCCAACGGCGAGTTGTCAGCTCACCACAATGTGGGCAACGCGTTTTTTGGATGTCGGGTATCAAATGCTCATCGGGATTAAAACTCATAATACCATTCCTCCTTTCAACTCATCAACGGGTCATCCTCAAAATTTTGCGTCGGCAATTTGTATTATTATGATACCAAAATCCGCTTGCCATTGCAAGAAAAAAAGACAGAAGGCCGTTTCCTTCTGTCTTTGAAATTTATTCCTCTTCGGGTTGAGGCAGCTTTTCAATTCTTACCCTTTCAATGCGGCGCTCGCTGACGCCCTCAACGGTAAATTCACAGTTGCCTGCAGTAACCTTAATATTTTCACCCTCGTCGGGGATGCGGCCGATAATAGACATTATCATTCCGCCAACAGTATCATAGTCGCCCTCGGGCAACTGAACCTCAAGCAGGTCGGATATTTCATCAACCAACGCGGTGCCGTCAACGGTAAAGGTAGTCTCGTCAATCTGCTCGATGTTATCCTCATCCTCGTCGTCGTATTCATCCTGGATGCTGCCCACGATGGATTCAAGCAGGTCCTCAATGGTTACAAGGCCTGCGGTGCCGCCATATTCATCCGATACAATGCACATCTGAAGATGCTTTTCGGTCATTTCGGTGAACAGTTCGCCGCAGCGCTTGCTTTCGGGCACGAAATGTGCCTTGCGAAGCAGCTGGGTAAGCCCACCCTTGGGCAGGTCGTGACCTACAAACTTAAGCAGGTCTTTTACGTATATAATGCCTTTTATATCGTCAATATCGCCATCGTAAGCAGGAATTCTTGAGCAGCCCTCTTCAATAGCAAGGCGCACCACGTCATCTAAGGTGCTGTCGTTAAGGTCAACGGCAACCATATCGGTGCGGTGGGTCATAACGTCGGAGGCAACAATATCGTCAAATTCAAAGATATTGTTAATCATTTCTGCTTGGTTTTCTTCAATAGCGCCCGTTTCTTCACCGGCGTCAACAAGAAGCAAAATTTCGTCTTCGGTAACGGCCTTTTCCTCTTTGTTGGGGTCAATGCCGAAAAGACGAAGCAGCAGGTTGGTTGACAGGGTAAGAATGCCCACGAAGGGTCGGAAAAGCGCCTTTACAAAGCATAGCACGCCCACCACTGCAAAGGATACCTTTTCGGGGTTGTGCATTGCAACGCGCTTAGGCACCAACTCGCCCAAAACCAACGAGAAATAAGACATTACAACGGTAATTAATACCACCGATGCGCCGCCTATAAAGCCCAGCATATTGTCGCCTATCTCAAAGGTTTTTACCAGCCAAGCCGAAAGCAGCTCTGAAAAAGAGGTTGCTGCGCTTGCAGAGGTTAAGAAGCCGGCAAAGGTTACGCCGATTTGAATGGTTGAAAGAAAACGTGACGAGTCAGACGTAAGCTTTAAGATTTTTTTAGCTTTACGATTTCCGTCTTCTGCCATTTTTGCCACCTTGTTAGTGTTAAGCGAGATAATGGCAATCTCACTCATTGCAAAAAATGCATTTACAAGTATCAGGCAAAAAAGCAGAACTATCTGCCAGATGATACTATCAGGCCCGGGGTCGTCCATAGTTAAAAAAACTCCTCTCAAAATATAAATCAAAGGTAATAATAACCTATATTTTCTCTTTTGTCAACAACAGGTGTGTAGATTAGGTAAAGGCAGTGCAATCGTAGGAGACGGCGCCCACGACATCCCGATATTATTCATCATTCATTAAACACGTTTCGTAGGGGAGGGGTTCCATCCCCTCCCGCAAAAATCACGTTCAAACGAACGGGAGGGCACAGAGGCCCTCCCCTACAAGCACGATTTAGTACAATCGTAGGAGACGGCGCC
>JAZQSG010000012.1:0-6391 GCA_045630025.1 Acutalibacteraceae bacterium | reverse complement strand
AATAACTAAACCCACCTACAACAAAAAAGCCGTCCAAAAAGAACAGGCTAAATCCTGACTATTCCGAGTGGACGGTTATACGAAAAACTTGTGGGACTTGAGTTGCCCTTCCGAAAATATAGTCGCGTTCTATCGCAAGGACAAGCCTTGCTCTGATCGCTCCTTATTTTCGTTAATCGCCTACAAAAAACAGTCCACCGGACTGTTTTTTATGTAGGCTCACCCACTCCCTCCGGAATAACCCGTCGGCGTGAGGTCGAGGCTCGCCCAAGCAAGAAACGAAAAAAGCACTTCTTCCGAAGTGCTTTTTTGGTTTCTGGTTGCGGGGGTGGGACTTGAACCTCACGACCTCCGGGTTATGAGCCCGACGAGCTACCAACTGCTCTACCCCGCGATATATGGCGCACTCAAGTGCAAGTGGTATTATACTATAACGAAACGATAAATGCAAGTATTATTTTTAAAAAATAAAAACTTTTTGGCTACCTGGGCAAATCTTTCACATTATTATATGCAAATAATGCCGATTTTATGCCAAACAATAGCTTAAAACGGTTGACAAAAAAGTGTATTCATTATAAAATATATAATTGACTAAATATGTTTTTACAACTGTGAGAGGAGCGCGTTTATGCAAAAACAGTTAGATAAAATATATGACCCTGCCAAGGTTGAGGACAGGTTATATAAATTTTGGGTAGACGGTGGTTATTTTCACGCTCAGGTTGACCCCGAAAAAGAGCCCTATACCATCGTAATTCCGCCCCCCAACATCACCGGTCAGCTTCATATGGGTCACGCCCTTGACGAAACTCTGCAGGATATTCTTATCCGTTTTCGCAGAATGCAGGGCAGAGCCACCCTTTGGCTTCCCGGCACCGACCATGCATCCATAGCCACCGAGGCAAAGATTGTTGCCGCCATGGCAGAAGAGGGCCTTACTAAAGAGGATTTGGGCCGCGAAAAGTTCCTTGAGCGCGCATGGGAGTGGAAGCGTCAATACGGCGGCCGCATTGTTGAGCAGCTTAAAAAGCTGGGCTCATCCTGCGACTGGGACCGTGAGCGTTTCACTCTTGACGAGGGCTGCAACAAGGCGGTTAACGAGGTTTTCATCCGCCTTTATGAAAAGGGACTCATTTATCGCGGTGAGCGCATCATCAACTGGTGCCCCACCTGCTGCACCTCCATCTCTGATGCCGAGGTTGAATATGAAGAGTCGGACGGCAATTTCTGGCATTTGCGCTATCCCATCACCGATGGCAGCGGCTACATTGAGCTTGCCACCACTCGCCCCGAAACCCTGCTTGGTGATACTGCAGTTGCCGTTCACCCCGATGACGAGCGCTACAAGGCGCTTATCGGCAAAACTGTCACTTTGCCCCTTGTAAACCGCGAAATTCCCGTTGTTGCCGACACCTACGTTGAGATGGATTTCGGTACCGGTGTTGTTAAAATCACCCCTGCTCACGACCCCAACGACTTCGAGGTTGGGCTTCGTCATAATCTTGAGGTTATCAACGTTATGACCGATGATGCCCACATCAATGAAAAGGGCGGCAAATACGCAGGTATGGATAGATACGAGGCACGCAAGGCCATTGTTGCCGACCTTGATGCAGGCGGCTTCCTTGTAAAGGTTGAGCCCATGAAGCACAACGTAGGCCATTGCTACCGTTGCCATTCTACCGTTGAGCCCCGCGTTTCAAAGCAGTGGTTTGTAAAAATGGAGCCCTTGGCAAAGCCCGCAGTTGAGGTTGTCAAAAACGGCGAAATCAAGTTTGTGCCCGAGCGCTTCAATAAAACCTATTTTAACTGGATGGAAAACATCCGTGACTGGTGCATCTCTCGCCAGCTTTGGTGGGGCCATCGCATCCCTGCATACTACTGTGCTGACTGTGACGAGGTAATGGTCACCTTGGATGCACCCTGCAAGTGCTCAAAGTGCGGCAGCACCAACATCAGCCGCGATGAGGATACTCTTGACACTTGGTTCTCATCGGCCTTGTGGCCCTTCTCAACCCTTGGTTGGCCCGATGAAACCGAAGACCTTAAATATTTCTACCCCACCAACACATTGGTAACGGGCTATGATATTATCTTCTTCTGGGTTGCCCGAATGATATTCTCAGGCCTTGAATACACCGGCAAGGCGCCCTTTGATACTGTGCTTATTCACGGCATCGTGCGTGATGCCCAGGGCCGCAAGATGAGTAAATCTCTCGGCAACGGTATCGATCCCCTTGTTGAGATTGAAAAATACGGCGCAGACGCCCTTCGCTTTACCCTTGCCACCGGCAACAGCCCCGGCAACGATATGCGCTACGTACCCGAGAGGGTAGAGGCATCCCGCAACTTTGCCAACAAGCTGTGGAATGCATCACGATTCATTCTTATGAATTTGCCTGACGATGAGCAGGCAGCCCATCTCCCCGAAACCCTTTCCATGGAAGATAAGTGGGTGCTCAGCCAGTACAACCGATTGGTTGCCGAGGTTACCGACAACCTTGACAAGTTTGAAATCGGTATGTCTGTGCAAAAGCTTTACGACTTTATTTGGGATGTTTTCTGCGATTGGTACATCGAACTGTGCAAGGTTCGCCTTAACAGTGAAGATAAAACTGCCGCTGCAGCCGCCCGTGCCGTGCTTGTTTACGTTATGACAGGCGTGCTAAAGCTGCTTCATCCCTTTATGCCATTTATTACCGAAGAGATTTGGCAGACCCTTCCTCACGAGGGCGACAGCATTATGGTGTCTCAGTGGCCCAAGTTCAGCCAAGACCTTGTTTTTGACGAGGATGAGCGCGAGTTTGGCCGAATTATGGATGCTATCCGAGCTGTTCGTAACCGCCGTGCAGAGATGAATGTACCCCCCTCTAAAAAGGCCAAGGTTTATATCGACTCTGCCTACGGTGATACCTTCCGCAAGGGCGCAATTTTCTTTGAACGTCTTGCATCCGCCTCAGAAACCGAGGTTTGCGAGGGCATTACAGTTGAAAACGCCGTTTCAATCGTAACGGTTGATGCAAAAATTTATATCCCTCTGGGTGAGCTTGTTGATTTGGCCGCCGAGCGCGCACGCTTGCAAAAAGAGCGCGAGGCCGTGCTTAAAGATATTGCCTTTGTTGAAGGCAAGCTCAACAACCCCTCCTTTGTAGAAAAAGCACCCGAAAAGGTGGTAAGTGCTCAGCGTGAGCAGCTTGCACGCCATCAGGAAAAGCTTGCAATGATTGACGAGCGCATAGCCGCCCTTCAATGAAATTAAGGAGAGTTTATGAATTATACCGAAGCCGTAAATTTTATACATTCGCGGCAGAGGTTAAGCTCCACACCCGGTCTTGAAAGAATAGAGCGCATTACTTCTATGTGCGGTTATCCGCAAAGGAGTATGCGCTTTATCCACATAGCAGGCACAAACGGAAAGGGCTCAACCTCTGTTATGCTCAGCAATATTCTTACCGCGGCAGGTTATCGCACAGGACTCAGCACCTCGCCTTATATCACCGATTTTCGTGAGCGGTTTCGTATCAACGGTCAAATGATAAGCGAAAAGGAATTGGCTCAAACGGTGAGCGAGCTTTATCCCATCATCACAGCTTTGGATAATGAAGGGCTGGTAGCCAACGAGTTTGAAGTGGTTGTTGCCATAACCCTTTTGTGGTTTGCTAAAAGAAAGTGCGATTATGCAGTGCTTGAGGTCGGCCTGGGCGGCCGGTTTGACGCCACCAACGTCATTCCTGCACCCGATTGTGCCGTCATTACCCATATCGATTTAGACCATACCGATCTTTTAGGTGATACCGTAGACAAAATTGCCGCCGAAAAGTGCGGCATAATTAAAAAAGGCAGCAAGGTTGTGGCTTACCCCTTTCAGTATGACAAGGCAATGCAGGTTATATCCTCTGCGTGCAGTGATAAGGGATGTCCTTTGGTTGTTCCTCAAATCCCCGCTTGGGAAGGGGATTTGTCAGGCAGCCGATTTAATTATAACGGCACCGAATACAATCTGCATTTGGTAGGCGAGCACCAGCTTTACAACGCCGTTACCGCCATTGAGGCGGCAACTGCAATAGGCGTAAAAAACAGCTATATTCAGCAAGGCATAGCAGCCGCCGCCATGCCCGCAAGGGTAGAGGTAATAAGCCAATCACCCACGGTGATTTTAGACGGCGCCCATAACCCCGACGGTATGAAGGCCTTGGCAAAAGCTCTCGATTTGTTGGGAAATGAGCGACCCGTTGCAATAATGGGTATGCTTAAGGATAAAGATGTTTCGGGTGCTCTTGAATGTGTGGCCCACAGGTTCGATGCAATTATTGCAATGTCGGTTGACAGCCCCCGAGCAATGTCACCCAACGAGCTTAAGCAACAGCTTGATCGCTATTGTTCCAAGGTTTATGCCGTTTGCGACCAAAGGGAAGCTCTTGACCTTGCCAAAAAAATACAAGGTGGGGGTGCGCTGGTTGTGTGCGGCTCCCTCTATCTTGCATCTCAAATTCGTCCTTTACTTACACAAAAACCAAATATTTGACGGCGGTTTTTTCGTGAAATAGCCATTAATATCCTGTATTATTCGTAATACAGGATATTTTTTTTGAAAGGGAAAGGGTATATGTCGGTAAAAATTGAAACGCAGGCAGAAACTGTAACCGCCTATCTTGAGGGAGAGCTGGACCACCACGCAGCCGCACCCATAAGACAGCAAATAGACGACGCGGTGCTTGAATATAAGCCCAAAAAGCTGGTTATAGATTTTGACAAGCTGACCTTTATGGATTCTTCGGGGATAGGGCTGGTTATGGGGCGCTATAAAACGGCGTCAGAGGTGGGTGCAACCTTAACGGTGTGCAACGTTTCTGCCCGAATTTATAAGGTTATGCGCCTTTCGGGTATAGACAGAATTGCCGTTATTCGGCTTAAAAAGCCCTGTGAGGAGGTGAACGTATGAAACCCATAAATCAAATTAAGCTCAGTTTTCCTTCTTTGTCGGCAAACGAGGGCTTTGCCCGTGTTGCAGTGGGTGCCTTTGTTGCACAGTTAGACCCCACGGTGGACGAGCTTGCCGATATTAAAACCGCAGTAAGCGAAGCGGTCACCAACTGCGCCGTTCATGCTTACAGAGACACAATAGGCACCGTTTACATATCTTGCGAGCTGTATTCCGACCGCCTTATAAAAATCAAGGTTAAAGATAAGGGGTGCGGCATTGAGGATATAGAAAAGGCAATGCAACCTATGTGGTCGTCGTTAGGCGGTGAAAGGGCGGGCCTGGGCTTTGCGGTTATGCAATCCTTTACCGACGGAATAAAGGTGCGCTCAACCCTTAATAAAGGCACCCTTGTTACCTTAACCAAAAAACTAAAGCAGAGGGTGCGGATATGAGGGTTGCCGAGCGCAATCGACTTGTATCTGAAAATTTAGGATTGGTGCACTCTTGCTGCCGACGGTTTGTTGGCAGGGGAATAGAATACGACGACCTTTTTCAAGCGGGGTGCCTTGGTTTAATCCGCGCAGCAGAGGGGTATGATATACTGCGGGGGGCAACCTTTTCCACCTACGCCTTCCCGGCCATACTGGGAGAAATTCGGCGGCTTTTTCGAGACGGCGGCTCGGTTAAGGTAAGCAGAAGCGTTAAAGAGTTGGCGCTGCGGTGCCAAAAAGAGCAAGAGCGATTAACCAAGCTTACGGGGGAGTCGCCCACCGTTAGTCAGCTTGCCGATGCGCTGGGAGAAAGCGCCGAGGCGGTCAGCGAGGCCCTTTGCGCCACACAGCCAACCCTCTCACTTACAAGGGAGGACGGCGACGAGGATACCCTTCAATATGATTTACCCGTAGATGACGACACCTGCCGACTGTGTGAAAATATGGCTTTGCAGCAGGTGATGAACGGGCTTGACGCCAAAGATCGCAAAATGATAGAACTTAGATATTTTAAAGAATTAACCCAATCAGAAACAGCAAAAATATTAAATATGTCTCAAGTTCAGGTGTCACGAAGAGAGAAAAGGGTAATAGCAATAATACGAGAGGGGTTGAAGTAACCACAAAATGGTCAAAAGGGGATAAAAAATGAAAAAAACTGTTGACAAGTTAAAGACCTTGTATTATAATTACAAGGTCGCACGATGTGCGCGTCAAAATGGCGGTATAGCTCAGTTGGCTAGAGCATTCGGTTCATACCCGAAGTGTCGTTGGTTCAAATCCGACTACCGCTACCATATGGCCCGTTGGTCAAGCGGTTAAGACACCGCCCTTTCACGGCGGTAACATGGGTTCGATTCCCGTACGGGTCACCATCCCGATACCCCTTGTGTTGACCACGAGGGGTTTTTCGGGCCAATTTGGTGGGTATGGCGCAGTTGGCTAGCGCGCCAGATTGTGGCTCTGGAGGCCG
>JAZQSG010000011.1:0-7186 GCA_045630025.1 Acutalibacteraceae bacterium | reverse complement strand
CCCGTTATTTTGGCTGCCGCAAGCGTTGCAGGCGTGGACCGCATTTTTAAGGTGGGCGGCGCTCAGGCCATTGCCGCCTTGGCATACGGCACCCAATCCATACCCAAGGTTGATAAAATTGTAGGCCCCGGCAACGCCTTTGTTGCCGAAGCAAAAAAGCAGGTGTTTGGCATTGTTTCTATTGATATGATTGCCGGACCCAGCGAAATTTTGATTGTTGCCGACGGCACCGTTAACCCCCGCCACGCTGCTGCTGATTTGCTTAGCCAGGCAGAGCACGACAAAATGGCAAGCGCCGTTCTTGTTACCGACTCTATGGCTTTGGCAGAGGCGGTTCAAAAAGAGCTTGAGGTGCAAATTCCTATGCTTGAGCGCAGCGAAATTGCCCGCGAATCCATTGACCGCAACGGCAAAATTATTGTTGCCGACAGCTTGAAGGCAGCTATTGACATTGCCAACGAGATTGCTCCCGAGCATCTTGAGCTTTGCGTTGATAACCCCTTTGATTATCTTGACCAAATACGTCACGCCGGCTCTATCTTTATGGGCAAAAATTGCCCCGAGGCCTTGGGCGACTATTTTGCAGGCCCCAACCACACCCTGCCCACCAGCGGCACCGCAAAATTTTCAAGCCCCCTTTCGGTAGACGATTTTGTTAAAAAGACTCAATACACCTATTACACTGCTGACGCTCTTAAAAAGGTTGCCGAAGATGTGGCCTATTTTGCCACCAAGGAAGGGCTTACCGCTCACGCAAAAAGTGCCGTCATCAGAACTGAGGATGATAATTAATGAGCAAGTTTTTTAGTAAAAAATATGCAGAACTTGTGCCCTACACTCCGGGTGAGCAGCCCCGAGATATGCAATATATTAAGCTGAACACCAACGAGTCGCCCTATCCCCCCTCGCCCAAGGCACAGTCAATGGCGGCAGAGGCAGCCAAGCGGTTGCAGCTTTATCCTGACCCCGAATGCACCGCCTTGGTTGAGGATATGGCCAAGCTGTATTCACTTAACCCCAACCAGATTTTGCTTACCAACGGGTCGGATGAAATACTTAACTTTGCATTTATGGCCTTTTGTGACGACAACTCCCCTGCGGTGTTTGCCGATATAACCTACGGCTTTTACAAGGTTTTTGCTCAAATCAACTGCCTTGCTTATAACGAAATCCCCTTGAAAGAGGATTTTACCCTTGATATAAACGATTACCTTGGCGTTAAGAAAACCATTTTTATCGCCAACCCCAACGCTCCCACCGGTATTGCTCTTTCACTTGATAGGATTGAACAAATTCTTATAAGCAACCCCGATAACGTGGTGGTTATTGACGAGGCATACGTTGATTTTGGTGCACAAAGCGCTGTGCCGCTTATAAACAAATACGACAATCTGCTTGTAACCCAAACCTTTTCAAAATCCCGTTCAATGGCAGGTGCCAGACTTGGTATGGGCTTTGCCTGCGAGCAGCTTATAAACGACCTTAAAACGGTTAAATATTCCACCAATCCCTACAACATAAACAGCTTAACAATGGCGGCAGGCCTTGGCTGCCTTACGGATGAGGAGTACACTCGCAGAAACTGCCGCGAAATAATTGAAACAAGAGAACGCACCGCCGAAAAGCTTAAGGTGCTGGGTTTTGTAATGACCCACTCATCCACCAACTTTTTGTTCTGTAAGCACCCAAAGCTTGAGGGTGAATTTTTGTACAAGCGGTTAAAATCCGAAGGTGTGCTTGTGCGTCACTTTAACACTCCGCGCCTTAAGGATTATAACCGCATTACCATAGGCACAGCCCAACAGATGGATATACTGATTGATAAAATTAAAAGCATTTTGGAGGAATCGAAATGAGAACTGCCGAAATTAACAGAAAAACCAACGAGACCGATATTTGCCTTACCCTTAACCTTGACGGATCAGGCAGCAGTAATATTAAAAGCGGTTGCGGCTTTTTGGATCACATGCTGACCCTTTTTGCCAAGCACGGCCGTTTTGACATTAACCTTAACTGCACGGGTGATACCTACGTCGACTACCACCACACCGTTGAGGATATAGGCATATGCCTTGGTCAGGCATTTAAAATTGCTTTGGGTGATAAAAAAGGCGTTTGCCGCTATGGCAATATGCTTTTGCCCATGGACGAAGCACTTGTTCTTTCTGCCGTTGACCTTTCGGGCAGAGGTTTGCTTAAATACGGGCTTGTTATCCCCTTTGAAAAGGTGGGCGATTTTGACACCGAGTTGGTTGAAGAGTTTTGGCTTGCCTTTGTTCGCAACGCCGAGTGCACCCTGCACATCAAGCAGCTTGACGGCTCTAACTCTCACCACATAATTGAGGGTGCATTTAAATCGGTTGCCCGCTCACTTAAAGCAGCCGTTAAGACCGACAGTGATTTCGCCGATGAAATCCCCTCTACGAAGGGAGTTCTTTAATGGTTGCCATAGTTGATTACGGCGTTGGCAATCTCTTTTCTTTGAAAAGCAGTTTTGCCGCCATTGGTGCCGATATTGTGGTTACTGATGACCCCGAGGTGCTTCGCAATGCCGACAGAATTATTCTGCCCGGTGTAGGCGCCTTTGGTGATGCCGCCGAAAAATTGCGCTCATCGGGACTTGATAGGGTGCTTAAAGACCTCGCCGCCCAAGGTAAACCTTTAATGGGAATTTGCCTTGGTATGCAGCTGCTTTTTGACAAGGGCTACGAATATGGCGAGCACGAGGGCTTGGGGCTTATACCCGGTAACGTAAAGCCCATCGCAGATGTAATTCCTGCCGAGCTGAAAATTCCCCATATCGGATGGAATTCTCTTGATTTTAAAGACGATTGCCCCCTGTTTAAATACTTAAAGCAAGGCGATTGCGTTTATTTTGTTCACTCCTTTTACGCCACTGACTGTAACGAGTTCGTTATAGCCACTGCAGAGTATGGCGCCCGGCTGACTGCCGCCGCCGCTAACGGCAACGTTTTCGGATGTCAGTTTCATCCCGAAAAAAGCGGCGACGTTGGACTAAACATTTTGCGCGCTTTTTGCGAAATTTGAGGTTGATTATATGCTGATTTATCCCGCGATTGATTTATATGAAGGTAAGGCCGTTCGTCTTTTTAAAGGCGATTACGCTCAGATGACCGTTTACAGCGAGCACCCCGTTGAGGTTGCCATGGATTTTAAAAATTCAGGTGCAACCCACATTCATCTTGTTGATTTAGAGGGTGCCAAATCGGGCACCACCCCCAACCTTGATACCGTTTGTGCCATTAAAAAGGCCGCAGGTCTTTTTTGTGAGGTTGGCGGCGGTATTCGCAGCATGGAGGTTGTTGACCGCTATATCGGTGCAGGCGTTGACAGGGTTATTTTGGGTACCGCCGCCGTTACCGACCCCGACTTTTTAAAGCGGGCCGTTGCCAAGCACGGCGATAAAATTGCCGTTGGCGTTGATATTAAAGAAGGCAAGGTAGCCATTAAGGGTTGGACAGAAAAATCTCAGCTTGACGCTTTTGATTTTTGTAAAAGCTTGCAAAAGCTGGGCGTAAACACCCTTATTTGCACCGATATTTCTCTTGACGGCGCTATGAAGGGCACCAACGTGCCTCTTTATAAAGAACTGTCAGAAAAATTCAGTATGCAAATTATTGCATCGGGCGGTGTATCGTCCATTGATGACGTTAATCGCCTGAGCGCCCTTGATATATACGGCGCAATAATAGGCAAGGCCTATTACACGGGGGCTATCAATCTGAAGGAAGCAATAGAGGTGGCAAAATGATAACAAAGCGAATTATCCCCTGCCTCGACGTGCGTGACGGCAGAGTGGTTAAGGGCATTAATTTTGAAGGATTAAAGGACGTTTCATCCCCCGTTGAGCTTGCTAAATTTTACAGCAGCTGCGGCGCCGACGAATTGGTGTTTTATGATATTACCGCATCCTCTGACGGCAGAAAGCTGTTTACGGATATTTTGTGTGAAACTGCAAAAAGCGTTTTTATTCCCCTTACCGTTGGCGGCGGAATTAACTCTGTTGCAGATTTTGACCGCGTACTTAAATGCGGTGCCGACAAGGTAAGCGTAAACTCGGGTGCCATACGTAACCCCGACCTTATTTATGAGGCGGCTAAGCTTTACGGCGACCAATGCGTGGTTTTGTCGGTAGACGTTAAGCGGGTCGACGGTCAGTTTTGCGTGTTTGCAAAGGGCGGCCGCGAAAACACGGGTATGGAGGCCATAAGCTGGATTAAGCGCTGCGTTGATAACGGTGCAGGTGAGATAGTAGTTAACTCTATTGACACCGACGGCGTAAAGGGCGGTTTTGACCTTGAAATGCTTGAAAAGGTTTGCCAAGTGGTTAACGTGCCCGTTATTGCATCGGGCGGTGCGGGTAATATTCAGCACTTTATAGACCTGTTTAAAGCATTGCCCAAGGTTGACGCGGGATTGGCCGCGTCTATCTTCCACTTTGGCGAGGTAAAAATCAGCGACCTTAAAAAAGAAATGAAATTGCAGGGCATTCCTGCTCGCATATAGAAAGGATTTGGCTATAATGATTGATATTTCTAAACTTAAATTTGACGAAAAGGGACTTATTCCCGCCATTGTTGTTGACTCGGTAACCAAAAGAGTTCTTACCTTGGCTTATATGAACGAAGAAAGCTTGAAAATCTCTTTGGAAAAGGGACTCACCTGCTTTTACAGCCGCTCACGTCAGGAGCTTTGGCTTAAGGGCGAAACAAGCGGCAATTATCAGCACATCGTTTCTATAACCGCCGATTGCGACAATGACGCTTTGGTGGTTGTTGTTGAGCCCGACGGCCCCGCTTGCCACTTGGGCACCAAATCTTGCTTTGAAAACCTGCTTTGGGAAAGTGACGAGTTGAAAAGCTTTTCTCTTGAAGCTTTGATGACCCTTATAGAAGGCCGCAAAACCGACAAAAAATAGGGCTCTTCCTCCACCTACCTTTATGAAAAGGGCTTGGACAAAATTCTTAAAAAGGTTGGCGAGGAGTGCACCGAGGTTATTAACGCTGCCAAGGCAGAGGACAGAGCCGAAACCATATATGAAATTTCAGACCTTGTGTATCACGTTATGGTGCTGATGATTGAGCAGGGCATCTCTCTTGAAGATATACACAACGAGCTTAAGTCTCGCCACGTTATCGACCACAAGGTTAAGCAGGAGAAAATGACACAATGATTAAATGTGATTATCACATTCACACCAACTTTTGTGACGGAAAAAGCACCCCTCAAGAAACGGTGGATGCCGCGTTAAAGCTTGGTCTTGAGACCATCGGCTTTTCGGGGCACGGATATACCGCCTTTGACGGATGCTACTGCATGAGCCTTGAAAACAATCAAAAATATATTGAAACGGTATCTGCTTTAAAGGCAAAATACGCCGACAAGCTGAACATTCTGTGCGGTGTTGAGCAGGATTGCCTGGGCGGTATGCCTATTTCGGATTTTGATTTTGTTATCGGCTCGGTTCACTACGTTGAAAAGAATGGGCAGCTGTTTGACGTTGACCGCAGTAAAAGCTATCTGCTAAACGTGTTAAACGAGCATTTTGAAGGCGATATATACGCCTTTTGCGAGGCGTATTTTAAATCGGTATCAAAGGTTGTAGAGGCAACGGGTGCCGATATAATAGGTCACTTTGATTTGGTGTCGAAATTTAACGAGAACGATTGCTTGTTTGACAGCAAGCACCCCCGTTACCTTGCCGCCTGGCAAGAGGCCGCCGACAAGCTTATTACTACCGGTAAGCCCTTTGAAATTAACACGGGCGCTATCTCGCGAGGTTACAGAAGTGGGCCCTATCCCGCTGAAGATATGATGAAATATATCATCGAAAAGGGCGGCAGATTTATTATGACCAGCGATAGCCACAGTGCCGAAAATCTTTGCTACCAGCTTGACAAATGGTATGATTGGGCAATAGGTTTGGGCGCACAATTTGTTGATAAAATTAAGTAAAAGTAAAAGCTCTTCCCATCTGCGGAAGAGCTTTTTTGTTATGTATGGTTAAAAAAGCATTAATTTTTTGTAAATATTCACAAATTTGTGCATATTTATGCGTATATTTATTGAATAAGTTACTATTTATGCATTATTTATGCGCTTTTCTATTGACAAAACGCCCATTATGGCTTATAATGATTGAATTAAGATTAAAGTGGCATATTGTTTTTAAAGTGAGGTTTTAGTTATGGCAAAGATTTTTATTGACGGCAGCGCAGGTACCACCGGTTTGCGAATTGCTGAGCGTCTTGAGGGCAGAAAAGACATTGAAATTATCCGCCTTCCCGAAGCACTCAGAAAAGATACCGACGCCCGACGCGACGCCCTTAATCTTGCCGACATTGCCTTTTTGTGTCTGCCCGATGCCGCCGCTGTTGAAGCGGTCTCTTTGGTAGACAACCCCAACACGGTAATAATTGATACCTCTACCGCTCACCGTACCGCTAACGGTTGGACCTACGGCTTTCCAGAATTTTACGATTACAAAAAAATTCAAGAGTCAAAGCGCATCGCCAACCCCGGCTGCCACGCCAGCGGCTTTGTTGCCCTTATTAAGCCCCTGATTGATGCAGGCATAATTAACAACGACCTATTGCTGACCTGCTTTTCCATTACCGGCTATTCGGGCGGCGGCAAGGGTATGATTGCCGACTATAACTGTGCTGAACGAAGCGAGCTGCTTGGTGCCCCCAGGCAGTACGCCCTTACTCAGCAGCACAAGCATCTTAAAGAGATTACGGCCATTTGTGCTCTTGATAACACCCCTGTTTTTTGCCCCATCGTTGCAGATTTTTACAGTGGTATGGAGGTTACCGTGCCTCTGTTTAAAAATATGGTTAATGGCGATATGCAAACCATTGTAAATCTTTATAAAGAGTATTACAAAAACAGCAAAATTATTAAAATTGCACAGGACAATGAGGAAGGCGGATTTATGTCGGCCGCCGCAATGTCGGGTAAAGACGGTATGGAAATTTCGGTTTGCGGCAACGACGATAGAATTTTGCTTATAAGCCGCTTTGATAACCTGGGCAAGGGCGCTTCGGGCTCTGCCATTCAGAATATGAACATTGTGTTGGGCGTAGACGAGACTACCGGCCTTGACCTTTAAGGAGGATTTTTAAATGATTACCACTATTAAAGGCGGCATTACAGCCGCAAAAGG
>JAZQSG010000010.1:0-3976 GCA_045630025.1 Acutalibacteraceae bacterium | reverse complement strand
TGCAAAGCCGTAGGGGTACAAATCGCCCCCGTCTGCCCTTATGGCGGTTGCCTCGAATTCGGGTATTTCAACACTCATTACGTTGCTTGTTGCAACCGAAAGAGACAGCTGCTGCTTGGGTACAAGCAAAGATGCATCAAGGGCCTTTGAAGACATTGCCGCACTTGCCTCGGCAAAGTGTGCGTTTATATCTTGCAGACGCTCTTCCACTTTTGCACGCAATATTTTATTTTCTCGCATTAAATCCAAAAACTGTCGCATAAGCTCATCTCGCTTATCCTTAAGCAGTTTGTGTCCCCTTACGGCAGTTGTAAGCTGTTTTTTCAGCTTGGTAAGCTGCATTCGGGTTGGATTTACATTCATAACGGCCATAGTCGGCTCCTTTACTCGCCGTAATAGCGATTGAGAATATCGTCTTTAATTCGTTTAAGCTCGCTTCGGGGCAGAATTTTGAGAAGCTCCCATCCAAGGTCGAGGGTCTGCTCAACAGTTCGGTTGGTGGTGTAGCCCTGTGATACGTATTCTTGCTCAAAGCGGTCGGCAAATTTGGCATAAAGCTTATCCATTTCGGTAAGAGCGGCCTCGCCCAAAATAACCATAAGCTCTTTTGCATCCTTACCGCGGGCATATGCGGCAAAAAGCTGATTCATGGTGCCTGCGTGATCTTCACGGGTTTTGCCATCACCAATGCCCTTATCCTTAAGACGGGAAAGAGAAGGCAATACGTCGATAGGCGGCATTACACCCTTGCGGTAAAGCTCGCGAGACAGAATAATCTGACCCTCGGTAATATATCCCGTAAGGTCGGGAATGGGGTGAGTTTTATCATCCTCGGGCATTGTTAAAATGGGTATAAGGGTGATAGAACCGTCGCTGCCCTTAAGTCGACCGGCACGCTCGTAAAGAGTAGCTAGGTCGGTATACATATAACCGGGGTAGCCACGTCTGCCGGGTACCTCTTTACGTGCGGCAGAAACCTCACGCAGAGCGTCGGCATAGTTGGTAATATCGGTCATAATAACAAGCACGTGCATACCGCACTCAAATGCCAAATACTCGGCGGCGGTAAGCGCCATTTTAGGTGTGGCAATTCGCTCGATTGCGGGGTCGTTTGCAAGGTTTACAAACATAACGGTGCGGTCAAGAGCACCCGTTTCTCTGAAAGAGTTAACAAAATAGTCTGACTCTTCAAAGGTGATACCCATAGCAGCAAATACAACGGCAAATTGCTCATCCTTGCCGCGAACGGTGGCTTGGCGGGCTATCTGTGCCGCAAGCTCTGAATGGGGCAAGCCGGATGCCGAAAAGATAGGCAGCTTTTGTCCGCGAACGAGGGTGTTAAGGCCGTCAATAGCCGATACGCCCGTTTGAATAAACTCTTGAGGATAATTTCTTGCGGCAGGGTTCATAGGCGTGCCGTTAACATCAAGACGCTTATCGGGTATAATTGCGGGGCCGCCGTCTATCGGTCTGCCCAAGCCGTCAAAAACACGGGAAAGCATATCCTCTGAAACGGCAAGCTCCATAGAGCGACCCAAAAAGCGCACCTTTGACTCGGCAAGATTGATGCCTGCAGAATTTTCAAAAAGCTGAACAAGAGCATTGGTACCGTCTACCTCAAGCACCTTGCAACGGCGTTTTTCGCCGTTGGGAAGCTCGATTTCACCAAGCTCGTTATATTTTACGCCTTCAACGTCACTAACCATCATAAGAGGGCCTGCGACCTCGCGTATTGTACGGTATTCCTTTGGCATCAGTCATCCCCCTTTTCAATGGCGATTTTAATTTCTTCATCAAGCTGCTTGATGGCGGCATCAAACTCTGCTGCTGCCCCATCCTCTGCAACGTATTTAAGTCGACCTATTCTCTCGCGGGAAGGCAAAGCGGCAAGGCGCTCGATATTGGCACCCTTGTTTAACGCTTCGGCCGATTTATCATAATAGGTAAGAATGGCCTTCATAAGCAAGAACTGCTTGTTAAGAGAGGTGTAGGTATCTTCATCCATAAAGGCATTTTGATGCAAATAGTCTTCACGGATTGAACGGGATACCTCAAGCTTAAGACGGTCGGGTGCGCTGAGAGCATCCATACCAACCAGCTTAACTATTTCTTCAAGCTCTGCTTCTTCCTGAAGCAAAAGCATTAAGCGGCCGCGAAGCTCGTTCCACTTGGGGTCAACGTTTTCTTCAAACCAATTGCCCAGGCGGTCGGCATAAAGTGAATAGCTGGTAAGCCAGTTAACCGCCGGGAAATGACGCTTGTAGGCAAGAGATGCATCAAGTCCCCAGAAAACCTTAACGATACGCAAGGTGGCCTGGCTGACGGGCTCTGAAATATCACCGCCGGGAGGAGATACGGCACCAATAACCGAAAGGGCACCCTCGGTATCCTCTGTGCCGTTAACTATAACGCGACCTGCACGCTCGTAGAATTGGGCAAGTCGGCTGCCCAAGTATGCAGGATAGCCCTCTTCACCGGGCATTTCTTCAAGACGGCCCGACATTTCGCGCAAGGCCTCTGCCCAACGAGAGGTTGAGTCGGCCATAAGCGCTACGGTGTAGCCCATATCGCGGAAATACTCGGCAATGGTGATGCCTGTGTAAATGGATGCTTCGCGAGCAGCAACAGGCATATCTGACGTGTTGGCGATAAGAACGGTACGCTCCATAAGCGAATTGCCCGTGCGGGGATCCTTAAGCTCAGGGAACTCGTTAAGAACGTCGGTCATTTCGTTACCACGCTCACCACATCCTATATAAACGATAATATCGGCGGCAGCCCATTTGGCAAGCTGATGCTGAACAACCGTTTTGCCCGAGCCGAAAGGACCGGGAACGGCTGCAACACCGCCCTTTGCCAAGGGGAACAGAGTGTCGATAACTCGCTGACCCGTAGTAAGCAAAATATCGGGCGAAAGCTTACGCTTGTAGGGTCTGCCCACACGAACGGGCCAAGTGTGCATAAGATTGATTTTTACAAGCTCACCCTTTTCGGTTTCCACCTCAGCGACCTGCTCGTCAACCCTATAGTCACCCTCTGCAACCACGCTTACAAGCTTGCCGCTCACCTTGTTGGGTATCATTATTTTATGATTAACAACTGCGGTTTCTTGAACGGTGCCTATCACGTCACCTGCGCTGACGGCATCCCCCACCTTAAGAGTAGGCACAAAACGCCATTTACGCTCGCGGTTGAGACTGGGCACCTGAACGCCACGCTGAAGATTGGTGCCGCAAACACGCATTATTTCTTCAAGGGGGCGCTGTATGCCGTCAAATATAGAGCCGATAAGGCCGGGGCCCAACTCTACGCTAAGAGGCATACCAACCGATTCAACCGATTCACCCGGACCAAGGCCCGAAGTCTCTTCATAAACCTGAATTGATGCTCTGTCACCGTGCATCTCAATTATTTCACCAATAAGCTGCTGCTCACTTACGCGAACAACGTCAAACATATTGGCATCACGCATTCCCTCTGCAATAACAAGTGGGCCTGCAACCTTAACAATAGTGCCTTTGTTCATAACTGTATATCCAGCCTTTCAGACTATTCGTTAAACATTATATCAGAGCCAACCGCCTTTTCAACAAAGCCCTTAAGACGCGCTTTGCCAAGGTCGGTATTGCCCTTTATACCCGGCAACGGAATAACCGCAGGGGTTAATCTTTCGCCGTAGCGTCGACATTCCTTTGACAGCGCTGCGTAAAACTCTTCGGTGATATAGATTATTCCGTAATCGCCGCTTTCGGCAGCTGCGCGCAAAATCTTTTCGGGGTCGGCACTTTGGTCAAGCTCGAAAAGGTCGAAGCCCACAGCCGCAAAGCCCTTTATGCTTTCGCTGTCGCCCATTATGGCTATTTTTTTATTCATATATTCTTCTCAACCTTTCTTCCATAGCACTGCGGTCTTTGCCCGTTGCTATACCGGTTTTTATCATATGAATAATTTTATTCTCCGCCTCGTTGGCTATAAT
>JAZQSG010000009.1:0-5158 GCA_045630025.1 Acutalibacteraceae bacterium | reverse complement strand
AGGCATAACATAATACACTTTCTGCGTTTGCCTTTGATTTCTACGATTTCTGTTCATCGCTAAAGCTCTTTTGAACCACGCGACTATCGCGTGGTTTTCGTTATACAAAAATCCCCGTCATCCGGGCGCTGCCCTGCGAGTGACGGGGTTTGTTTAATATATGCAGTCAGTGCCTCTTGCTCTAGGCAGCTCACCGTAGGTTTACTTTATTTCGGGCAAGCTTGCGGCGGCAACCGACTGACCTACGCGGCGAGAATTCTCGTCGGGGATGTGGAGCGTGATTTTCTTTGCAAGCTCGGGAAACTCTTTGTCAAGCACCTCTTGTGCTCTTTCCAGCAAGATTACGCCGCCCTCCCCTGAGGTTACGCGGCCCATAATAAGCACGTGCTTGATATCGTAAAACTCGGTATAAAAGGCGATGGCATAGCCGAAATATGCACCGATTGTGTCATAAATTGCGGCGGCTCTCTCATCGCCCTCGGCCATAAGCCCCTGCACAACCTTTAGCTTTTCGGCAGGAGACAAGCTCTCGTCAAGCTCAATTCCTGCAAAGGGAGCAAGCTTTATTACACCGTCTTGCGAGAAGTATTTAACACCGCAGCCGTAATCACCCGACCACTCATCAACCATAGCGTTTTCGCAAAAATCAACAGGCACAAAGGCAAGCTCGTTAAGCCAACCGGTAATATTGCCCTGGGGGTCAACATAGCCGCCTGCTTCAGATGTGCCCATAGCCACACCAAGCACCGAGTCATCATTCAAATCCATTGCTCCTGCAAGAGCGGTAACATCGCCGTCATTGGCAACCTCGATGGGAATGTTTTCGCCTATCTCTTTTGCCACGTCAATGTACATATTCTTAACGCGTTTGTCAAAATCTTCATCATTAACCTTAAGAAAAAGGGATGCAACCATAATGCGGTTATCAACATAAACGCCTGCGCTTGATACGCCAATGGCATCTACACGAGGCATATGGCTTGCGGCGGTTTTCATCGCCTCCAAAATTCCTTGATAGTGATATTCGGGGTCGGAGTTGGTCTTGGGGAACCACACAACCTCTTCGGAATAGACGCTTTCACCGTTGATTACAGCGCTGACCTTGCGGTCACTGCCGCCTGCGTCAAAGCCGATGCGGCATCCGTCAAGGTGGCGGCCGATGGGTGCGGCACCCTCATTATCCTCGGGAGCGTGGGCAAGGTCGCACACCTCTACCTCAAAGGGGCGCTCGTACACACGCTCCATAAAGCGCACGTCAAAATCGCGAAGTCCGCCGTCTGAAAAGGCGGTCTTTATTTTTTCGCCGATAAGGGTGCTGCCTGCTATTATCACCTTGTAGCCGCCCGCCACCCACAAAAGGGCCTTGGTCATACGCTCAACAAAGCGGAAGTTTTCTTCGTCGTGGCCTGTTCCGTCGGCAAAAACTCGGGTTTTGTAGGTGGTGATATAGCCCTTGTTGCGCATAATGGCTATAACCAAATCTTGCCCGTTATCTTTGGTTGCCTCGCGCATTTCGCGGCAAACCAGAGAAAGGGGCTGAAACTGAGGGTCTAACTTTGCATTTACTTTAAGCTTCATATCTGATTTCTCCTCCAACAATGGTCTTTTGCACATTAAATTCCTTATCGGTTATGATTATATCTGCATCCTTGCCGCCCTCAAGGGAGCCCTTGCGGTCATCAATGCCCAGCACTGCGGCAGGATTAAGAGAAGCGCAGTTAACGCACTCCCAAAGAGGGATTTGCGAGTTGGTGTATACATTCCATACACCCTTATTAAGGTGAAGCACGCTGCCGGCCACCGTGCCATCCTCCAGTCGGCAAACAATGCCGCGATAGATTATCTTTTGACCGCCCAGGGTATACTCACCCTCGGGAAGGCCGCCTGCAGGCAGGCAATCGGTGATAAAACAAAGCTTTCTTCCCTTGAGCTTGAAGAGCATATCGTAAAAGCATTTGTCAACGTGGAAGGTATCAACAATCAGCTCACAGCTTACATCGCTGTTAAGGGCGGCCGTCACCACGCCGGGGGCGCGGTGGGCCAGAGGAGTCATGGCATTAAACAGATGGGTGGCGTGGGCTACGCCTGCTTTTGCGGATGCCATCGCCGTTTCATAATCGGCAGAGGTGTGACCCATAGAAACCACCACATCGGTATCGCGGCACATCTCTCTTATGGCGGCAAAATCTTCGGTATCGCACTCGGGTGCAAGGGTTATAATGCTGATAATATCGGCAAACTCTTTAACAAAAGCGGCATCGGGCTTGAGGATATATTTAGCATCCTGCGCGCCCTTTTTGCTCTCGCTTATAAAGGGTCCCTCGGCGTGACAGCCCAAAATGGCACTGCCCTGCCAGGATTTGCTTTCTTCTTTAAGGTCGCGGCAAACATTAAGGGCCTTGCGGATTACCGCCATATCTTCGGTCATGGTGGTGGGCAAAAATCCCGTTACACCGTTGGCCAAAAGTCCCCCCGCAATGGTGCGGATGCTTTCTTCTTTGCCGTCGCACACATCCTTGCCCAGATAGCCGTGGATATGCAGGTCAATCAGACCGGGGGCAACGTAGCCACCGCAGGCGTCTACTATCTCGGCATCTGCAGGGATTTTATCGGCATCGGCAACGCCCTTGATTTTGTCGTCAAACAGTAATGCCTTACCCTCTACAACGCCGTCTTTCATTATAATTTTTCCGTTTATTACAGCTTTCATAGCAACCTCCGTCACATTGGCTTTAACGCTGTTATTCTATTTTTAATTTTACCACCTATTTTACCAAAATCAAGGTGCATTCGGTTATTAACCATATGTATTTAGACATAATTTTGCCCCTTGCGCTGTTTAAGCAAAAATATAAGCATTTTTCTATTGATAATATATGGGCGTTGGTGTTATAATCCAATTATAACAAAAGCAAAAGAGGTCAAAATGAAAGCCATAATTATAATTTTAACCAAGCTTCTATCCTTTGTGGGGCGCCTGCTGGGCAAGGGTACAAGCTTGCCGGGCAAAATCGCCCTTAAGCTGTGCCCCTCAATACTGTCTCGCCTTACTTTGCCAAAGGACGTTATTGCCGTAACCGGCTCTAACGGCAAAACCTCAACGGTAGAGATGATTGCCTATATCCTTACCGCAGCCGGCAAAAAGGTGGTTTATAACAAAGAGGGCAGCAACCAAATTGAAGGCGTGGCCACCCTGCTTATATGCAACAGTACCCTTGGCGGCAAGGTTAAGGGCGACGCGGTTATTCTTGAAAGTGACGAGCGCTACGCCCGCCACACCTTTAAGTATATTAAGCCCACCTGCTTTGCGGTTACCAACCTTTACCGCGACCAGATGACCCGCAACGCCCACCCCTATCGCATTTTTGATATTTTGCAGGATGCGGTCGACCTTGTGCCCGATGCTACCCTGCTGCTTAACGCCGACGACCCCATAGTGCGCAGGTTTGGGCAAAACCGACCCAACACCATATATTTCGGTATGGCAGAAAATCAATACTCTACCCCCGAAACCGACGGCGTTTACAACGATTGCAGCTATTGTCCCTGCTGCAAAGCACCCTTAAGCTACAGCTTTTTTCACTATGCACACCTGGGCAATTATCACTGCGACAGCTGCGGCTATGATCGCCCCGACACCGCCTACACCGTTGATTCTGCCAACCTTGATAAAAGCGAAATCTCGGTTAACGGCTTTACCGTATCCTTGGCCTTTGCAAGCCGCTACAACGTTTATAATCTTTGCGCCGCCTTTGCCGCCGCCTCGGTGGCAGGTGCCGAGGGAGAAAAAATCACCCTGGCAATGAGCGACTTCGTTATGAAAAACGGGCGCATAGTCACCTTTAAAGCGGGCGAAAACGAGGGCCTGCTTATCACCTCAAAGCACGAAAATTCCACCTCGTACAACCAAAGTCTTGAATACGTTTGCAACCGCAAAAGCCCTTGCGACCTTTACATTATAGTTGATGCCATAAGCCGCAAATATTACACCTCTGAAACCAGCTGGCTGTGGGATATCGCCTTTGAAAAAATAGCAAAATCCAACGTAAAAAGGGTTACCCTTTGCGGCAGCTACGCCAACGATTTGGCAACCCGCTTCAGCGTAATGGATTTGGGTGAGGTTGAGGTTGTAATTCAGCCCGACCTTGATAAAATGGCCCTTCAAATGCAGCAAATGCAGGGTATGGAGCTGTACGTAATTACCTGCTTTTCAGATAAAGACAAGCTGTTTAGCCGCGTAGACGTGCAGACCCCCGTGGCAAAGTGAGGTAGCAATATGAGCCAAATTAAAATTTTACATCTTTTCAGCCGCTTGCTATCCCTTTACGGTGAATACGGCAACCTTGCTCTGCTTGAAAAGGTGCTTACCCAAAACGGGCATTCGGTAACGGTAGAGCGCGCCGAAGCCCTGCCCTCAAATTTAAGTGATTACAATATGATTTACACAGGCGCAGGCACCGAGGGTGATATTATGGCCGCCGCTCAGCGCCTGTCGGCAGGTGCCGCCCTTGATTACATTAACCAAGGCGGCTTTTGGCTGGCAACGGGCAACTCTATGGCTCTGCTTGGCGGCAACATAGAATATTGCGGCACCACCGCCCCGGGTATTGGCGCGGTTGATATGCAAACGGTTATGAGCCGCGAAAAGCGTTGGCTGGGCGACGTGGTTACAGAGGGCGAAAACATCTTTGGCCGGCCCGTAATCGGCTACGTCAACACCTCGTCGGTTTATACCTGCACTCAAGCCCCTCTTTTCACCTTTAAGCTGGGTGATAAGCTGGGCAACGACAAGCAAAACGGAGCAGACGGCTTTTTCACCAACGAAATATTTGCCACCCAGCTTACGGGGCCTCTGCTGGTTAAAAACCCTGCCGCTTTGGCTTACGTTTATAAGCGGCTTACGGGTGAGCAGCTTGCCCTTGACGCCGCCGACCCAATCACCCTTGCCTATGAAAACGCCTTTAAGCAGCTTTCGGCAAGAATAGTATAAGCATAAAAAAAGCCCCCGACGGAGTTGTTCCGTCGGGGGCTTAAGCTTGTTATTATAATGATTGTTGTTTGTCGAAACGCTTGAAAGCGCTTCGACAAGCCACTTTTTAAGCGGATATAGCAAAATTAAATTCTATGATTTAATTTTGCACAACATTCATTGCAATGG
>JAZQSG010000008.1:0-16883 GCA_045630025.1 Acutalibacteraceae bacterium | reverse complement strand
ACCTACCCATAGCATGATAGATATACATTTTCTATCCTTTAAAAGCGGTCTCCATTGCTCAAATATTTGAGCGCACTTTTGTTGAATATAGGTGTCGTCTGTTTGCTTAAAGGGCTTTAAGCTCATCTCTAACGTGATGTTTTCAAACATACTTTTTCCTTCTTAACTTTATTTTTTTATAACGAAGGTTTGCCAAATATTACTTAACTATCTCGCACTCAATGCCAAGAGCTTGAGCGATTTTGGCAATGGTATCGCTGTGATGACCGATGCCCAACGCAAAGTGATGGGTGGGGCCCGCCAAGCACCAGCGCTTTATAAAATCAGGAGTGTCGGTGCCAAACACACCTCGAGTGTTGGTGTTGCCCGTTGGAGGAATTTCACCCTCCTGAGATTCGCCTTCTGCAGTAACAAACTTAATTTTACCTTCTGCGTTAAGGGTAATGCCCAGCAGGGTGATGGGGCCCTCCTTCAGCTTGAATTCAACCGAAGCGCCACAGCCGGGCTTGCCGTGGAATTTAAGAAGACTGCGAAGGGCGGGCTTGCCGTTGGCAACGGCTATGTGGTGGGGTCCGTCGTGACCTACAAGCACGGCGTTTGCAGTTAAATCAAAGGGATGTATTTCTGCAAAGCTGCCTCCGATGTTGAGACGGTCCATAATAAGCATGGCAATGCAGGTTTTTACGTCGTACTCACCGCACATTGGCACACCCTTTGCATTAAGTATAGAGTTACCAACTATAAAAGAAGATACAACCTTTTGCTGAATACTGTCGGCCTTGCCCTCGTAATAATAGGCCATACCCGTCAAGTTGTAATCCTCCACCAGCTTGTGCAGTGCAACGGCACCCTTTGCGGCTTGGTGCAGATCGTTGTCGGTAAGCTTGCGGGTTAGGGGGTCGCTAACGGGGTCTGGCATATCAAATTCAGCTTTAATAATTTCTTCAAATGCTGCAATTTCTTCATCGGTTACGGCCTCAAAGCGCTCAACGGCATCTTCAATTTCCAAAAGGGGAACGTGCAGCCCAAAGGCGTTGGTCAAGGCGGTAAAATCGGCGTGCATATCGTACATTGCTTCCATAACGTGACCCATTGCGGCAATGCGAGCGCTTTTAAGGGAGTTAAGCACGTGCCCTACCGAGCACCAATCGGCAATTTCTGCATCTGCTTTTTCGTCGTCTCGAAGGGTGCCTATAATTATGTCGGCAATTTTTTTGCCAAGGCGAATGGCTACCCCCGTAAATTCAGGCACCGAGCAAATGTTGTCGTTTTCAAGCTGCATTCGGGTGTTTGCCTTGGTGCAATCCATTTTCTCAAGGGGCTGCAGGGCAACAAGCACAACGGGCGCGTTGGCACTGCGCATAATGGGTGCAAAAACCGAAGACGTGGCATAGGTGGTCATATTGCAAAAAATCACGTCGGGGTTAACGGCGCTTATTTTTTCGGCCACCTCATAGGCCAGTTCGGAAGAATCCACCATACCGAAATCGGTAACATCTACCGAGTTTTTGGCAAGCTTATTTGTAAATTCCGAATGATATCCCAAAAGAGTCTCTTTCAATCCCTCAAACTGACCCCAATAGGTTTTATGGCCCACGCAAAAGGTGCAAACCTTGGCGTATAACGGCTTAGTTCTGTTAATCATAAAATCAGCCCCCAAATAATCTTTTACTTGATTTTAAACTTAAAATCATATATACTACATATAAAAAATTATCTAACTTTTGTAAAAAATAAACTTTTGGGGTGATAAAATGCGACTGTCTGATATACAACCCTTCGTGCGATATGCCAGGGTGCAGTCAATCATTCCTTTGTGGGATGGGGCAATCGGTCTTGATAACCGCATTTTCGTGTGCACCTCGGGCAGCGGTGCAATAGCTGTTGACGGCGTGCGCTATCCCGTAATGCGAGGCAGCGTAATCGGCTGGCGTGCGGGTATGACCTACTCTTACCACCCCGATAAAGAGGGTATGACCTTTATCGGCTGCAATTACGATTTCACTTCGGCAGCCCGTGACAAAGCGGTGCCCGTGCCCCCCTGCAAAGCGGTTGATTTTAAAAAAGAAATGCTGCTTGAAAAACCTGATTTAATAGACGATGCACCTGCCTTGTCTACTGCCTTTTGCATAATGGCAGAGGGTGACATTGTTGAAAAAATGAGTCTTATCAACCTGGAATACACAAGGGGTATGCTTTTCAGCAGCGAGCGGTGCGACAGTCTGCTTAAAGACCTGCTTGTGCAGTGTGCCCGAATTGCACAAACGGCCGAAGGCGATGCGCACAGCAAAATTGCCGAGCAGGTGATAAGCTATGTGGGCACACATTTAAACGAAAATCTTACCAACGTAGCCCTTGCCGAAAAATTCAACTATCACCCCAATTATATAAGCAGGGTTATGAGAGATCTAACGGGCTTATCCCTTCACAGCTACGTGCTTGAACGGCGCATAAGCAAGGCGATAGAGCTGCTTGAATCCACCACGTTATCTGTTACCGAAATTTCAGCCCGTACCGGGTTTGGCGATTTAAGCCATTTTTCAAAGCTTTTCCGCAAAAAAACAGGCAAATGCCCGTCAGATTTCAGATTACAAATAATAAGGGAGGAAGTTATATGGAACGAAAGGTAAGCATATCAACCCATCGCTTTCAGGATTTTTTTGGCGATTGTGAAGCGTTGGAAATTGCCAAGCGCATAGGAGCAGACGGGGTGGATTTTAACACCTGCAACTCTACCTTTGATTACCGAAAGCCGCAATCTATTTACAGCAAAAGTGACGACGAAATTTACGAGTATTTTCGCGGGCTAAAAAAGATTGCAGATAAGCTGGATATTGAAATTTTTCAAACCCACGGCCGTATAACGGGCTATAAAAACGACCCCAAAGAGGATGAGGCATGCCTCTTAAACGCCCGTTTAGACTGCATTGCAGCCAGCGCAATGGAGGTAAAGGCCTGCATAATTCACAGCGTTTCCACCATCTCGATGGGCCCTGAAACACCCCCCGAGGTAATGCGTGATATTAACTTTAAAATGTTTAACGATATTTTAAAGTATGCCAAGCAATACAACGTAAACATTGCCACCGAAACCTTTGGCGACAGCCCTCCCCATAATTGCTGCGACTTTTTCGGAAATATCAACGAGTTTATTGCCACCTACGACCGTATTTGTTCAGTAGGTGATAATGCAAAATATTTAAGCGTATGTGTTGATACGGGCCATTCCAACAAGGCAATGCGCTATAACAATCCAACCCCGGGTGACGTAATTCGAATGCTGGGCGGCAACGTTTCAACCCTGCATTTGCACGATAACGATACCCTTACAGACCAGCACAAAATTCCCCTTACGGGCACTATCGATTGGAAAGACGTGCTTAACGCCTTGGATGAGGTTGGTTATGCAGGCGCCTACAATCTTGAATTGGCCTTGCGGGATTTTGGCAACAATTTGATTATAGACGAAGCAGAGTTTGCCATTAAGGTAATGCGTGAAATGCTGCGCAGCCATTACGGTGCATAAGGCAAAATTTAAAGAGCAAGTTCTTTTGAACTTGCTCTTTTTTTATAAGCTGTCAATTAATGCAAACAAATTTTCATCCGAATATTCAATTTCCGACGAAAATCCGCGGGCAATATCTACTCGCTCGTTAAAGCTCGTTTTACCCTTTTGGGTAAATTCGGCCGCACCCATGGCGTAAATTATCATAACTGCCAAGGCGGCAAATTTTGCTCTTTTCAAGCAGCTGTTTCCGTCGGGCGCATTGGCAAAATGCCTATATACAAAATAAACCGCCAATTGTTCATATTCGTGCTCGTCACCCTTTATTTGGCGGGCGTAGCCCTCAAAATCTATGGGCATTTTCAGCAAATTCAGCCGTTGTGACCAATGGGGGTCAAGGCGTTCAAGCCGATACAGTCGGTCTGCCCAATAGGGGGCGTCAAACTCAAAATCCTCACCGCCGCACAGCCACAGCATATGGTTAATTCGTTCAAACAGGGTAAATTCACGGTCTTGCAGGGTGTCTGTAATGGCATCTCGCAAATTAATAATGCTGTCGTCACACGAGGGGGTGCCGTCAGAAATTAGCTTAACCTTGTGCCTTTTGCTCAAAATCAAGGCAGCGGCCGCCTCGCAACAAAGCCCAATACCTATTTCGGTGCGACCGGGCAACTGATTTCTGAAGCGGGGATGGTCGGCGCAAATATCGCAAAGCCCATCCTCACCCAGCTGCAAAATAATATCGCACAAATTATCCTCGTTCAAAAAGGGGCAACGTTCATCCTCACCCAAACAAAAGCACTGCTCGTCGTGGTTTACGTGCCTTTTAAGGCGCTCGCCCAAATCACCCTTTACGTTGTTATAAAAGGCGGCGGTGTCGTCGTCTATCTCTATTTCCCAGCCGATGCAGCAGTTGTGCTTGCAGTCCCCTTTAATACACTCAAAATCCTTAAAATAATCGGGATAAAGGGTCATTTCGGTTCACCTCTTTAAAATATTGTATCACAACCCTCGGCAATTTTAAAGTGCTTTGTATAATTTATCCTTTCGTTCAAAAAATAAATAAAACGTTTAAAAGGATGGTTTTAATGGCGTACAGAATAGGAAGAAGCACCGTTGTGTTAGAGCACCGCCCAACCATTATCGAGTCGGCGGCGGTTGTGGGCACTAAAGAGGGTGACGGCCCTATGGCTGCTTATTTCGATTATATTTCCGACGACGACAGTATGGAGCAAAAATCTTGGGAAAAGGCCGAAAGCATTATGCAAAAAACCGCCGTGCAAATTGCTCTCAAAAAGGCGCGGCTTGCGGCCTACGACGTTGATATGATGTTTGCAGGCGATTTGCTTAATCAGTGCATCGGCTCTACCTTTGGGCTTAAAGACTTTGAGATACCTTTGGCAGGAGTATTCGGCGCATGCTCTACTATGAGCTTGTCTCTTATAATGGCATCCCTTGCGGTCGAGTCGTCGGTTGCCCGCCGTGCCATAGCAGTAACCTCGTCGCATTTTTGCACCGCTGAGCGGCAATTTAGGTTTCCGCTTGATTATGGCGGAGTGCGCCCACCCACGGCACAGTGGACGGTAACCGGCTCGGGTGCCGCAATAGTGGGGGCCGGGCAAGGCCCCCGAGTGCACGCCTTTACCCTTGGCCGAGTGGTAGATATGAACGTAACCGATGCCAACAATATGGGTGCTGCAATGGCTCCTGCCGCTGCCGATACCATATCCCGATTTCTGAGAGACACCAACACGCGTGCCAATGATTATGATATGATTTTGACGGGTGATTTGGGTGCCGTGGGCTCCCAACTGCTTTACACTTTGCTCAAAGACACAGAGCCCGATTTTTCTTCTGTTCACCAAGATGCAGGGCTCATGATGTTTGACCTTGAGGGTCAGGATGTGCATGCAGGCGGCTCAGGGTGCGGATGTATAGCAAGTATTTTTTGCTCTTACATTATGGGGTGCCTGAGAAAAGGCGAGCTTAAAAACGTTTTGGTGTGTGCAACGGGCGCTTTAATGTCTACCACCTCGGCACAGCAAAAGTTGTCAATTCCCGGCATATGCCACCTTGTAAATATAAAAGCATAAAAAAGAGTGTGTCTTAAACGACACACGCTTTTTTATTACTTAAATTGTGAGTGGTATAACGAGTAATAAAAACCGCCTTGGTTAATAAGCTCGTTGTGGTTGCCTTGCTCTATAATTGCTCCGTCCTTTACTACCAAAATGGTATCTGCTTTTTGAATGGTTGAAAGTCGGTGGGCGATAATAAAGCAGGTTTTATTTTCTATAAGGGCTGTCATCGCGTTTTGAATTTGTATTTCGGTGCGGGAGTCTACGTTTGAGGTGGCTTCGTCAAGAATGAGTATAGGCGCTTTTGAAAGAAAAGCCCGGGCTATTGTTATAAGCTGCTTTTGCCCTTTAGATATATTAACGCCGTCGTCTGAAAGCAGGGTATTATACCCGTCGGGCAAGCTTTCAATAAAGGTGTCTATTTTGGCTGCCTTTGCGGCCTCGTAAACCTCGTCGGGGGTTGCATCCTCTCTGCCGTACACTATGTTGTCGTATATCGTGCCGCAGAAAAGCCAGGTGTCTTGAAGCACCATATTAAAGGCAAGCCGCAAATCGGCGCGCTTTAACTGATCAGAGGGTGTGCCGTCTATCAAAATTTCTCCGCTGTCGATATCATAAAAGCGCATAAGCAAATTTATAATGGTGGTTTTTCCTGCGCCCGTAGGGCCAACTATTGCCACCGTTTGTCCCTTTTTGACGTTTACCGATAGGTTTTTAAGCACGGTTTTATCGGGGGTATAACCAAAACTAACGTTGTTTAGTATAACGTCGCCTCTAACGCTTTTAAGCTCTTTTGCATCTATGGCGTCTTCTTTTTCGGGCTTTTCATCAAGAATGGCAAACACACGCTCTGCCGCAGAAAACGCCGACTGAATTTCATGAAGGATGTTTGAAAATTCATTTATAGGACCTGCAAATTTTCTTGAATACTGCACAAACTGTGCCACGCCGCCCAAGGTGATAAAGAAGGCGGATGCGGCAAGAATCGTGCCGTTTTGAGAAAACATATAAAGAATACCGCCCATAACCGCCACAAGGGTAAGGGATAGGTTGTTTATAAAGTTTATGGTGGGGAAGAGCAGTGCGGCGTTATATTCTGCCTTATAAAAGGCGTCCATTGCTTCGCCGTTTATCTTGTTAAACTGTGCACAAACAACCTCTTCAGAGCCATATGCCGAAATGGTGCGCGAGCCGGTCAGCATCTCTTCGGCAAAGCCGTTCAGCTCGCCGTATTTTTTAGCACGCCTTGAAAACAGCGGGCGCACCTTTTTTGAACGGTAGCGGGTAAAAATCAGCGAAGCAGGAACGGTTAAAACAAAAATCAATATCATCGGCTTTGATATTTGCCACATAAATATCAAAGAGCCCACAACGGTGTAAACGCTTGTCATTATTTGAATTAAATCGTGGGAAAGGGTGCTGTTTATAGTGTCAATATCGTAAGATAAGTGGCTTATAATATCGCCGGTAGCGTGGGTGTCAAAATAATTAACGGGCAGCGTTGTAAGCTTTTCAAAAACCTGCTTTCTCATTTTATAGGTGATTTTTTGACTTAACTGTATCATAACAACCGAAAGAATGTAAGAAAGCAGAGCCGATACAACGTAACAGCCAAGCATAAAGCCGATATTTTTCCAAACGGTCGGAAAATCAACACCGCTTGAAAGCTCAATGGCGTCAATTGCCGCACCCGAGTATCTTGGCCCCAAAAGCGACAACTGGTTTGCTCCCAGCGTTAAAAGCAGGGCAATTATAAACAGCGGCCATTGCTGCAGCACGTATTTGCTTAGTCTTAAAAATACCTTTTTGGGATTTTTCGCTTTTTTGTTTTTATCACTCAAGGAAAGCACCTCCCATCTGAGAATCGCTTATCTCTTTATACTCGGCGCAGTTTTCAATCAGCTCTTCGTGCTTACCGCAGCCAATAATTTCACCCTTATCAATAACAAGAATAAGGTTGCAGTTTTTAACCGAGCTTACTCGTTGCGCAATGGTTATAACGGTAGAGTCGGGTATGTCTTTTGCAAGGGCTTCGCGCAGGTTGGCGTCGGTTTTGTAATCAAGTGCAGAAGAGGAATCGTCAAGTATAAGAATGTCGGGGTGCCCTGCTATGGCGCGAGAAATAAGCAGTCTTTGGCGTTGACCGCCCGAAAGGTTGGTGCCGCCCGTTGTAACCTTGTGGGCATATCCGTCCGCAAACGAGGTTATGTAGTCGTGGGCTTGTGCGGTTTTTGCCGCGTCAACAATAGCTTGGCTTGTAATATCGCGGCCAAACCTAATGTTTTCTTCTATGGTGTCGGCATAAATAAAATCGTTTTGAAACACCACGCCAAACATAGCGGTAAGCTCATCCTTTGAGTAAGAGCGAACGTCTTTTCCCGCAATGCGAACAACACCCGAGGATGCATCGTAAAAGCGCATCAGCAGGCGCAGGATGGTAGATTTTCCGCTTCCCGTTGCACCGATTATCCCAAGGGATTCTCCTCGTTTTAATGCAAACGATATGTTTTTAACGTTGTCCCTTTTGCCAAGATATGAAAAGCTTACCTTTTCAAAGGCAATGTGATAGGCGTCGTCACCCCTGCCGTCATCCTCAACAAATTTAAGCTCGTTTTGTTCTTCCATAACGCTTGAAATTCGTTTAGCAGAGGCGGCGCACTTTGTGTACATAACAAACATACGCGACAGCGTCATCATCGCCATAGATATTAGGGTAAAATATTGCATAAAGGCAATAACGGTTGTTGCCGACGAGGTTTTATTGGCCACAAAGAAGGCGCTGAAGGCCACAACTGCAACGATACCGATATTCATAAGCAGCGTCATAATCGGGTTAACAACGCCCATAATAATGCCTGCTTTTGTTTCGTTTTTACGAAGCGTTGAATTTGCCTTGTCGTAACGGGCGTTTTCATAATCAACCTTTGAAAGCGCCTTTATAACGCGAATGCCTTGGGCATCCTCGCGCACAACTCTAACCATACCGTCTACCGACTGCTGAACGGTAGAATAAAGCGGAACGCCCTTTTTCGATATGCTGTAAATCACAATGAATATAAAGGGCAGGGTGGCAATCATAACAAGCGCCAGCTTTTTATCCATAATAAGGGTTATTATAGAGCCGCCAAGCAGAAGGATGGGGGCGCGTATACCCATTCTTTGTATCATGCCTATAAAGTTTTGAACGTTGTAGGTATCAGAGGTGATTCTGGATTCCAGCGACGGAATGGTAAACCTGTCAACACTTCTTGCCGAAAGCCGCAGCGTTCTTGAAAACAACTCTTTTCTCATACGGGTTGAAAAAATCATGGTTGTTTTAGCCGCCATTCGGTTGGCGATTATGTTGCCAAGGGCTGCAATCACGGCGCATATTGCCATAATAATACCGTACAGCAAAATTTCGGCGATGCTGCCCGTTTCAATTACGTTTTCTAATATATGGCTCAGCAAAAAAGGAATAAAAAGCTCGGAAACCGTGCCTATAATTTTTATTGCCGTGCCTGCCGCTATACGGGCGCGCAAAGATTTTAAAAATTCAAAAACCCACTTCATTTGTTTTCCTCTTGACTTTCTATAATCTCACGTGCTTTTGATTCCATTCGGCGCAAAACCCCCTCGAAAATTTCAAGCTCGTTTTGCGGAATACCATCCGATAATAACGCCATCCATTCCATAGATGCCGCTTTAATTTCGGGCAAAACGGCCAGTAATTGCTCGGTGGGGTATACCGCAAACTGGCGCTTGTCGCAGGGCAGCGATTTTCTTAAAATATAGCCCTTTTCTTCAAGGTAATTAAGGTTTCGGGCAACGGTGCTTTTGTTAACGCAAAGGTCTTGCGCAATTTCCTCTTGAGAGCGCCCGGGCTCGCGGCAAATACTCAGCGCGTAAGCATAGTGACCGCTTTGCAGGTCTTTAGCAGATATTTTGGCGTGTCTGTAAAGGGCTTGTGAGCGGCTGATGTTGTTTAGTATTTTCATAAATTTTATCATAGGGTATACCTCTGTTTGAATTAGTTGCATAAGAAACAGTTGCACCTGCAACTATTATAACAGAGTGTCCTCATAATGTCAATTACCGGCAAATAAAAATTAAAAGCTTTGCAGCTTTTTTTGCTTTAAGGGGTAAGCTTTTATTGGAGTGGGCAAGGCATATGCTAACTTGTTAATAGAAATTAATAGAAAAGTGCAACAAATTAGTATATTTGGTTAATATTTATATTGAAACCTGTAAGAAATTGTAGTAAAATAATTTTACCAATTAAGCAACGGAGTATAAAAATGCTTGAACTAATTAACGTTTCATACAAAACTCCCGAAGGCAAGCTGATTCTTGATAATATCAACCTAACAATCAGCGAGCGCTTCGTGGCAATAACAGGCCCCAACGGCAGCGGCAAGTCTACGCTTGCCAAGCTTATTGCAGGCATCATCCCGGTAAGCGAGGGTAAAATTCTTTTTAACGGTGAGGATATTACCAACCTTTCAATAACCGAGCGCGCACAAAAGGGCATTGGCTTTGCTTTTCAGCAGCCCGTTCGTTTCAAGGGCCTCACCGTGCTCGATCTTATCTCTATTGCAGCAGGCAAGCGCCTTTCTCAAACCGCCGCCTGCGAATATTTGTCAGAGGTAGGCCTTTGCGCTAAAGAGTACGTTAACCGCGAAATTAACTCATCCCTTTCGGGCGGCGAGTTAAAGCGAATTGAAATTGCAATGGTTAACGCCCGTTCAACCCCCTTAACCATTTTTGACGAGCCCGAAGCAGGCATTGACTTGTGGAGCTTTAACAGTCTTATAAAGGTTTTTGAAAATATGTACGAGCGCAACAAGGGCAGCATTATGATTATCTCTCACCAAGAGCGCATACTCAACATTGCCGACAAAATTGTTATGCTCAAGGGTGGCAAGGTTGATGCCATTGGCGGTAAGGACGAGCTTTTGCCGACTCTGTTGGGCAAGGGCAGTGTAGCTGCCGCTTGCTATAAGCAAGGAGGTGCCGAATAATGGATGCAATTCAAAGGCAGTTGCTTGAGCAGGTTGCCGATTTGCACGGCGTTCCCAGCGGAGCGTACAGCATTCGCGTTAACGGCCGTCTTGACAGCAAGGCATCAAGCGAAAATATAACCATAGTTCAAAAAACCGACAAACCCGGCATAGACATTTATATTGCGCCCGGTACTAAAAACGAGAGTGTGCATATTCCCGTTGTGCTGTCCCAAGCAGGCATAAAAGAGCTTGTTTATAACGATTTTCATATTGGCGCCGATTGCGACGTTGTTATAGTTGCCGGCTGCGGCATTCATAACGGCGGCGATGAAGATAGCGACCACAGCGGCGTTCACCGATTTATTCTTGATAAAAACGCCCGCATCAAATACGTTGAAAAGCATTATGGCGACGGTGACGGCAACGGCAAAAGAATTATGAATCCCACCACCGAGTGTGAACTGGCTGAGGGCGCTTATATGGAGATGGAGACCGCCCAAATCAAAGGTGTTGATTCCACCTCTCGCACCACCAAGGCCAAGCTGAGCAAGGGCGCAACCCTTATCGTTCGCGAAAAGCTTATGACCCACGGCGATCAGGTTGCCGAAACCTATTTTGAGGTTGATATGGATGGGGAGGATTGCTCTGCTCATCTTGTTTCTCGCTCTGTTGCAAAAGACCGTTCAAAGCAGGTTTTCACCTCTGTTATGAGGGGTAACGCCCGTTGCAACGGCCGTAGTGAGTGTGATGCAATTATTATGGATGAGGCCTCCGTTGGCGCAGTGCCTCAGGTTTTTGCCAATCATATCGATGCATCTATGGTGCACGAGGCAGCCATCGGCAAACTGGCAGGGGATCAGCTTATTAAGCTTATGACCTTGGGCCTTACCGAAGCCGAGGCAGAAGAGCAAATTATTAACGGATTCCTTAAATAACAAACAAAAACCCCCTCGTCGTTTGACGAGGGGGTTTTAATTAAAACAGCGGATTGTCTTGACCTGTAATAAGGTTGCTGATGTATCGGCTTACGTACACGCCTTCGGCCGATGCTTGAGAAAGTGAGTGGGTGGTGCCTGAGCAATCGCCTATAAAGAACAGCCCCTGCTCTTTGCTTTCAAAATGATTGTCAAGTTCAACCCTTGAGTTATAGAACTTAACCTCGGTGCCGTAAAGCAGGTTGCCGAAATTGGCGGTGCCGGGCACCAGCTTATCAAGGGCAAAGATCATTTCAATAATGGTGTCAAGGGTTGCCTTGGGCATACAAAGTGCCAGGTTGCCGGGGCTCGCATCAAGGGTGGGGCGGGTAAAGCCCTCGCGAAGTCTTTTGGCGTTGGTGCGGCGGTCCTCCAAAAGGTCGCCAAAGCGTTGCACCATAACGCCGCCTGCAAGCATATTGGTCAAAGCGGCAACGTGCTCGCCGTATGCGTTTGAATCCTTAAAGGGCTCGGTAAATTTGTGGGTAACCAACAAGGCAAAGTTGGTGTTTTCGGTGTAAAGCGAGGGGTCGTCATAGCTGTGGCCGTTAACGGTAACAATGCCGTTGGTGTTTTCTGCAACCACTTCACCGTGAGGATTCATGCAGAAGGTACGGCAAACGCTGCGTGTTTTAGGCGAGCGATACATAATTTTGCTCTCATAAACCTGGTCAGTGATGGGCTCCCAAATTTCGGCAGGGCACTCAAAACGAATACCGATGTCAACGCGGTTGTTGGCGTTAACAATGCCAAATTGCTTGCAGATATCGGCAGTCCACTTTGAGCCCGAGCGACCCGTGGCAATAATAACGTATTTGCTTTCGTAGGTTTCACCCTTATCGCAGGTAAGAGCCCAACCGTCGGCGGTTTTTTCAACCGATTTAACGTCGGCGTAGTATTGAATGTCAACCTGCTGTGAAACAAACTTAATAATGTTTTCAAGAATATAATAGTTGCGCTCGGTGCCCAAATGGCGCACCTGGGCGTCAAGCATGTGCAAATCGCATTGCAAAGCCCTGCGCTTTAAGTCAGAGCCAACGGTAGAGTATATTTTTGCACCCTCGCCGCCAAACTCCAAATTTATTTCGTCAACGTAGCGCATCAAAGCAATGGCCTGCTCGTCGCCAACAAAGTTGTAAAGGTCACCGCCAAAGTTGTTGGTGATGTTGTATTTGCCGTCAGAGAAGGCACCTGCACCGCCTATACCGGTGGTGATAGAGCAAGGCTTGCAGTTAATGCAGTTTTTAATTTTTACGTTGTCAATAGGGCACTTGCGGGTGTTAAGGGGGGCACCCTTTTCCAAAAGGCAAACCTTAATGCTTGGGTTCTTTTTGGCAAACTCATAAGCGGCAAACAATCCGCCTGCTCCGCCGCCAACAATTATAACGTCGTAACGACTCATATAAAAACCTCCGTAAAAATGTTATTTTTCAGTTTCAATATCTTTTATAATTTTATCAAGCAGCTTATTATTTTTCTTTTCAGATTCAATAAACTTTTTGCTGTTTTCATAGTCGGTGCCCTTAACCACGCGCTTTGCAATAAAATAATCGTGGTTAATAAAGCCGTCGCGAGCATTGTTCAGCTTGTCGGTAAGCTCCGTGTCTCGCAAATTGTAAGCAAACCCGTCTTTATCATAAAAAACATCTTGCTTTTCAAAAACGTCAAGGTTGTGCAAACGGGTAAAGCTGGCTTCGTCAACAACAAACAGCATAACCTCGCCCCGTTGCAGCTCGGCCATCAAGCGGGTGGAGTTGGCGTTTTGAATGTCTTGGTCGGTTCCGGCAGACGCATCATAAATATGCACAATCACCTTGCCGTCGCCGTTAATATCCTCGCCAAATTGTTCAAGATATTTTTCAATCTCGTCGGTTACCTCGCTGGGTACGTATTTGTCAAACACCGTCATAACGGTGTAATCGGGATTTTCTTTAGTGCTGCACTGGGCAACGCCAAAAGCAAGCACAACGGCAATAAAGAGACCTATTATGGAGTGCCACTTATAATAATACCAAAAATTTTGCAGCTTTTCCTTGGCAGTTGTGGGCAAAACCTCTTCAACCCTTTCCTCGGGTGTGAATGAGGATTCCACCTCTGCACGGCATCTGAACTGCTTGTCGTCCATAAGTAAAGCCCCCCTTTAAAAGTAATAAAATGACGGCAACAATACCGAATGAAATTATAACATATTGTTTCGCTTTGTTCAAGTGAAAAAGATATTATGACAAAAAAAGAGGGAAGAGGGGCAAAAAACTAAATTTCCCTTGACATAGAGCGGCAAAAACTATATAATAATACAGTATATTTTTTAGCCGCAAGGGCGGCAATGAATTTAGAAACGGAGTGTCAGTTTTTATGGCAAAGCAGTATAAATTTACAGAAGAGGGCTTTAAAAAGCTTCAAGACGAGCTTGATTATCTTAAAAACACCGCCAGAACCGAAATTGCCGAAAAAATAAAAGAGGCACGTTCATTCGGCGACCTTTCTGAAAACAGCGAATATGATGAGGCCAAAAACGAGCAGGCACGCATCGAGTCCCGCATTTCAGAGCTTGAGAATATGCTTAAAAATGCCGTTATTCTTGACGAAGATGCAGACGCAGGCAAAAAGGTGCGCCTTGGTTCCAAGGTTCGCGTGCTTGACGTTGAGCTTGGCGTTGAAGATGAGTTCACCATTGTTGGCTCTGCCGAAGCAGACCCCATGAACGGTGCAATATCAGACGAATCACCCGTTGGTAAAGCAATGCTTGATGCCAAGGTGGGCAAAACAGTTATCGCCGAAACTCCCGCAGGCGAGCTTAAGTACAAGATAGTTGCTATCTTAAAGTAATAGTGAATTTTGACGGCGGGTTTGGCAACAATCCCGCCTGTTTATTGATAGGAAGTGCACTTATGGAACAAAACAATACTCCCGAAATTCAGCAAGATTTAAGCGAAATATTGCAGGTGCGTCGTGACAAGCTGGCACAGCTTCAGGCCGATGGCAACGACCCCTTTGTAATTACCAAATATCCCCAAGACAGCTATTCAGCCGACGTTAAAGAAAAGTACGGCTACCTCGAGGCCGAGCAAGAATCGGGCGAGATGGTGTGCATGGCCGGCCGAATGATGTCAAAGCGCGTTATGGGCAAGGCAAGCTTTGCTCACCTGCGTGACGACCGCGGCGATATTCAGATGTACGTGCGCCGCGACGTAATTGGTGACGATGCCTACGCCGCTTTTAAAAAGATGGATATTGGCGACGTTATCGGCATCAAGGGCGAGGTTTTCCGCACCCGTATGGGCGAACTTAGCGTGCGCTGCACCGAGCTTACCTTGCTTGCAAAAAGCTTGTTGCCCCTGCCCGAAAAGTTCCACGGCCTTAAAGATACCGATACCCGTTACCGTCAACGCTATGTTGATTTGATTGTAAATCCCGAGGTTAAAGATACCTTTATCAAGCGCAGCCGCATTCTTCAGTCGGTTCGCCGTTATCTTGACAGCAAGGGCTTTTTAGAGGTTGATACCCCCATTCTCACACCTTTTGAGATTGGCGCGTCCGCCCGTCCCTTCACCACCCACCACAACACTTTGGATATGGATATGGTGCTGCGTATCGAGACCGAGCTTTATCTTAAGCGCCTTATCGTTGGCGGTATGGATAGAGTTTACGAGGTCGGCCGCATTTTCCGTAACGAGGGTATGGATACCAAGCACAACCCCGAGTTTACCAGCGTTGAGCTTTACCAGGCATATACCGATTACTACGGCATGATGGACTTGGTTGAAGAAATGATGAAAACCGTTGCCCAAGAGGTTTGCGGTTCTTTGGTAATACCTTATCAGGGCCACGAGATTGATTTGTCCCATTGGGAGCGCCTTACTATGGTAGAGGCAGTCAAGAAATATTCCGGTGTTGACTTTAACGAGGTTGAGGACGATGCCGCAGCCATTGAGTTGGCGAAGAAGCATCACGTTGAGCTTCCCGAGGTTGCCACCAAGGGCGCCATTTTGGCAGAGTTTTTCGATGCCTTTGTTGAAGAAAATCTGATTCAGCCCACCTTTATTTATGACTATCCCGTTGAAATCAGCCCCTTGGCAAAGCGTAAGCCCGAGGATCCTGCTTTCACCGAGCGTTTTGAGTATTTCATCAACGCCACCGAGTTTGGCAACGCCTTCAGCGAGCTTAACGACCCCATCGACCAAAAGGGTCGCTTTGAGCGCCAGGTTGCCGAGCGCAAGGCACTTGACCCCGAATGCAAGGCCCAGGTTGATTACGACTACGTTACCGCTCTTGAGTACGGTATGCCTCCCACAGGCGGCCTCGGCTTTGGTGTTGACCGTTTGGTTATGCTTCTCACCGATTCCGACTCCATCCGCGACGTACTCCTTTTCCCCACGATGAAGCCCCTTGACTAAGAAAATGCCGTAAAATAGCGGTATTACAGGGTTTTCTAAACTCTGCAAAAAGCAATTTACGACACATTTACGACAAATGAAAAAATGAAGACACCCTATGACCGTAAAAAGTCATAGGGTGTTTTTGCATATTCTTATCAAACTGACCGACAAATTGGAATTGGTTAGTTGAGAATACACCAAACGAATAACGGCACATAGCAGCTTGTCAAAACTAATCTTTGCCAAAGACCGCCATACCGCAAAACTGTATTTGAAAACTTTTCTTTTTCTCCCATAACAAAGAAACAAAAGAACACAAATGCCACAACAAAGCATAAAAGCGAGATTGTTCCTATAAAAAACTCCGAGATTTGCAACTGCAACAATGCTAAAAGCAAGGGCACAACGAGTAAAGCCATAAAACCAATAGCAGAAGAACCGCCATGAATTTTTGTTATTATATCCTCATCTTGCCTATTTTCATTAAGTGGGCATACACCCGATATGATTTCGCAACCAATTCCATATATCGCAAGCAAAACCCATATTGCCATTGCTAAACCGCAATTATGCTCCAAATATAATGCATGCGGAGCAATGCAGAAAACAATACCTGATATGATGCACCAGATGTTGTATACCCACTTCACAGGACTTTGTCGTGAGCCGAGGACAGAAAGTGCCATTTCCTTATGAATATAATTCGGATAGAAATGTGCAAGAACCAACGGCAATAGATTATCTATTAAAAGTGTTATAGCCCATATAAAAATCAATGTTTTCATTTTAATTCTTCATTCCCACAAATTCAAGTGTAGCGAACTGTTTGCCGCTATTTTATCACAGAAACACAAATGATACAAGAATTGGCACATTGCTTTTCCATCCTGTGAAGCCCGGTTGCGATTTTTAATTTGTTGTTGTTTTCGGAAATCAAAGAGAATTTTTCTTGCAATTCCTTTGAT
>JAZQSG010000007.1:0-6728 GCA_045630025.1 Acutalibacteraceae bacterium | reverse complement strand
TTTTTCAAACGCCAAGGAGTTGTATGACAAGCTTGTCTTCCTAAGACCGCTTGGCCTCCGACTTAACCTCTTTGAAAGAGGCCGACGTAGAATCGGTTGAGGTTTATAACGGCAAACACCCCGAGGGCTTTAGGTTGCATAAAAAAGAGGACGATACCGCATCCTCCACCACCTCTTCGGGTCAAACCGCCGCTCAAGAGTGGCAGGTTGAGGGCTTTGAAAAATACGACCTTACCGGTGCAAAATATCTTGTACAAACGGCGGTCGCCCTTACATCAAGCAAAAAATATACCACCCCCTCTGCTTTAACCGCTGATGACATTGAGCTGAACGCCGTCAACTTTGGTGAAAACAAAATCGAAAATGACGACGACGTTTACGGCTTTTTGAACCCGAACAGCGTGTTGGTGCTTAAGGGTAAGGATTGGGAAAAGCGCATTATAGTCGGTAACACCGCCCCCGACCAATCGGGCTATTACGTTTCAGTAACCGATGACGAAAACGTTTACGTTGTAAGTGCAAGCGGTATGTCTTATTTCAGCAGTTCTTACACCGAGATGGTTGGCCTTTTGGTAAACGATTATATTATTGAAAACGAAGGCACTACCGATTATTACAGCGAGGGCGCCCTTGCTAAAATAGACAAGGCCGTGCTTGGCGGCTCCTGCCGTAAAAACACCGTAAGAATTGAATCTCCCCCCGAAGACCTGAGCGTTTTGCCCTTTGTTGTTACCGAGCCGGTATTTCGCGCAGGCGACGAGGAGAACATTGCCAAAATTATGGACGTTGCCTCGGCAGGACTTATGAACGACGGTGCTTATCAGCTTGGCTATACCAAAGCTGACCTGGCAAAATACGGTCTTAACAAGCCCTACTCTACCCTTGAGATTGTTATAGGCAGCTATCGCGTGCACCTTTCCTTCGGTGCTTTGCAAGAGGATGGCTATTATCCCTGCATTAAAGAGGGCAGTGACATTATATATAAGGTGTCGGCAGAGGAAAACGATTGGATTACCTATACCGACCAAGACCTTTATTACGACACCCTCTTCCTTGAATATATATCCGATATTGCATCAATTGGCGTTGAAACGGCAGATACCAAGGCGCTGTTTGAGCTTATCAGAGAAAATCCTGAAGAGAAAACTAACTACACTATCAAGTGTGACCAGGTTAAAAAGGGCGCCACCATTGATTCAAAACAGATTAACTTCTATTACAGCAGAGTTTTGAACCTTACCACAGAGGAGTTTACCGATGCTCCCGTGCCCACCGGTGATGCCGATTTAACCATTACAATCAGCTATTCCGACACCTCTCGCAAGTCTGACGTTATTAGACTTTACAAGCATTCTACTCGCCGTTATTACTACACCCTTAACGGCAACGGAAACTCGCTTGTTTCGGCTAACTCGGTTAAAGACCTTATAAGCTGCTTAAGCACTTTGCTTGAAGGTAAGGAAATAGGAAGAAAATAATTTTGCAAGTGGATGCGTCAACCGATGCATCCACTTATTTTTTTAGTTTTAATGCAAGATTTTTTGATTTTGGTATTGACAAAACCGCTTGTTTATGATAATATAATCTGCGTTGTGTGACGTGCTGGTGTAGCTCAGTTGGTAGAGCAGCTGATTTGTAATCAGCAGGTCGGGGGTTCGAGTCCGTCCACCAGCTCCATCATCACATGCAGCAAGGTGCGTGCGAGCCGCCTTTCACAACCCAATTAAATATGGGAGAGTTCCCGAGTGGCCAAAGGGGGCAGACTGTAAATCTGTTGTCTCTGACTTCGATGGTTCGAATCCATCCTCTCCCACCAGAAAAAGACCTTGTCGCAAGACAAGGTCTTTTTCAGTTATATTCGCCTTCGGCGAGTTATATTGCCTCGCAGTGATATTCGGCTAAAGCCGAGTTATATTGGGCTTCGCCCAGTTTTATGGCGAATATAATATCACTTCTGCATAGCAGAAATATCACATTTTGCGTTAGCAAAATATATCACTGTGCCAAAGGCACAATATCACTAAAATTTAGGTCAAAATGGATTCGAACGAGCCGAGGTTGACAGATAATAGGTGTACTTTTGTTTACTCTTACCTCGGTTCTGCTCCGTTTGGGAGGGGATGCTTGATTTGAACCATCGGTTCGGCGACGCAGGCGCAAAACCGCGATAGGTTTTGCGAACTGCCAAAGTCTCGAGCACACAAAAGCCGTTGGGCACCGCCCGGAGTGGTCAACGGTTCGTGAGCGCAGAGTATCCATCCAATATATTCATTTATAAATAACGGACAGTCGAGAGCGCTTGTCCCTACAATATAAAAATGCACCCTATCCAAAAAGGATGGGTGCTTATTGGTCTTTTCTTCCAATAAAATAATCAGCTGTTACCTTATAATAATCGCACAATTTTATTAAGTCTTCAATCTTAAGTTCTGCTCTACCAATTTCAATATGGTTATATCCTTGTTGAGATTTGTTAATTATTTTTGCAACTTGTGCTTGTGTGAGATCACGATCTTCTCTAAGTTCACGCATACGTTCACGATAACTCATACGTACCCCCCTTTTTTATATACTACAATACTCATAAACTGAGTATTGACATTTACTCAAAAACTGAGTATAATTATTTTGCTCAGTTTTATTGAGCAAAATAAAGGAGGTTTTAATATGAAAAAATTATTGGCCGTGTTATTAGTTTTTGTTTTTGTCTTTTCTTGCGCAGGTTGTGTTGGCGGTTCTTTGAATGGCAACAAAGGCGCTTCACAGAAATTATCCGAGTTTTACGAAAAAGTCTCAGAAAGCCAAGAACTTTTAGACGATGTTGGCGACTCTATCTATACAAATTGGTATGATGCCATTTACGAGGATGAGTTTGACGAAGATATTAACATTGCTATTGCTTCTGCTCAATTAGATCATGCTGATGACCTTGAAAGAATTGAAGACTTGGAAGACGAAATCACCGAATTGTTCAAAGAGCTTAAAAACCACGAAGAGCTTGGTTCTTTGGTAAAAGACGTAATGTCTGCTTATAGCGATTACTATGAGTTTGTTGTAAACGTCAGCGGCTCGTTCAACTCTTATTCTGCAGACCAAGAAACCCTTAAAAAGGAACTTGCCAGCGCATTGAAGGATTTATCATACGAGCTTTAAGATGCAACAAAAAAGCACTTGCTGATGCAAGTGCTTTTTTAATGCTTTGCAAGCCGTTGATTTGTATACATTATTGTGCTATGATTAAACAAAGGCGGTGAGGTTTTGAAAGGGTTACGAACAATTTACATTATTTTTATCTCTCTTCTTTTAAGCGGGTGCGCGGTCAGCGGTGTTGCCAAATATATAGACTTTAAGCAGCATCCTCAAGCATATGCCGTTCAGTCCGCCCCCTGGTACACCTCTGTTATTTTATCGGCCGTTATTACTGCGGCTTGTATTTTGGCTTTAACGGCAATTTATTTTGTTGCTGCCCATTTTATTAAACGTCGCTTAAAAGCTTAAAACCACGGTAATGCTAATGCACACCGTGGTTTTTTACATTTTAATCTGTTTAAGCCAATAAAGCACTGCGCTGGCAAAGCCGTGGTTGCAGCTTGCGTTTGTGCCTGCGTGCTCCCATAGGGTGCCCGTGCGCTCGGCCATATGCATAAAATAGTCCTTTACGTTTTGCAGCACCATTTCTTCAAAGCCGTTATCTGCCAAAAGCTGCAGGCGCAGATAATTGCCTATAAAGGGTGCCGCAGGCCATATTTCGGGATAACTGTTTTTTACGTCGCGTTGGGGTCCGAACTTGGTTACAAGCAGCTCAAAAAGGTTGGGGTGGCTTTGGGGTGTGGCGACCCCGGTGAAAAAGGCGTAATACTGGCACACCTCGGTTGATTCGGGTTTTGGGCACGCCCTTCCGTCAACAACGTCGGCGTGATCTACAAAAAATTGCCCATTAAAGGATTGCTCTATAATTGCCTTTTTTACGCCCTCGGCCTTTTCAAGCAGGTTGGAATCCTGATAAAGCTGACCTGCACATTTAAGGGCAAAATAATACATCATATTATTAGGATAGTTTATGCCCTGCACCAAATCGGCATCGTTAGCCCTGGACCACTCTACAAACACCCAGCCCTGCAAGTTTTCAAGCAGACCGTGGGCGTTTTCAAAGCCCTTGAAAAAGCGAAGAATGGAATAAACCTTTTCTTTAAAGCGCTAGGGCAGCTCTGTATTGCCCGTGCGGTCGCGGTAAGCCTTGGGCTCGGCTATTAAAAACAGCGCCCAACCGGGAATGTAGTTGCCCGTTCTGTGATTGGCGGGATAGCACATTGGCACCATTCCCCGTGGCAGAGTTTTATAGGTGTGGGCGTGTAAAAAGTTTTCTAAAAAGCTTTCTTCAACGGTGTTTTTGCCCGTAAGCGCATACTCTGCACGAGCAAGGAAATAACTGTCGCACAGCCACCCTGCCCTTTCGCGAGAGGGGCAATCGGTAAACAAATCCACCGCGTTTTGACGGTAAGTTTCAACGGCGGCATCAACTATCTTTTGCAGCCCTTCATCCTTGACTGCAGGAAGGTCAATGGGGGGATGCTTATACTCGACCAGTTGAAGGTTGCTTATATCGCACTCGCCCTCAAGGCAGGTGATTTGCAGATATTGCAGGGTATAAACCTCGAAGGTGTGCAAAAGATGCTCTCCCTTGGGCAGCTTGTATTTTACAACGTTGCACACGCCACATCGGGTGGGGTTAATCTGCTGCCCCTCGATTATTTCGTCAAAGCTGAAATAGAGGGTAGCGTCGCTTTTTACGTTAACCTTAACCGCCACCATACCCGTAAGGTTGCGGTTAAACCGATATATTTCATAGGTGCCGTTAAGCCCCTTGCCCGTAACGGGGCGCGAATCGGGAGTAAAGGACAACTGCTGATAGTCCTTTTCGGGCAGTGCATCAAGCTGCTCTATCCCCCAGCCGGTAAGGTCGCTGTCGCCCATGCCAACATTGGTGCAATAGCGGTCGTAAACATATTCGGCAGGGGTGATTTTGCCAACCGAGCCCGATGCAAAGGGCTTGGCATATGCTTTTTCAAACAAGGGATAGGGTGCCTTGCGGCAAATTATATTTTTGGGTGGCAGGGTGCAAAGCTCTTCACCGCCTAAAGCTTCGTTGGTGAAAAAGGCGTCAATATTGCCCGAGGCATAGCTTTCGGCAAAGGTACGCTGATAGCTGTAACGCTGCACCTTTTGCTGATAGCACGGGTTGGTGCGGGCCGTGAAATCTTTGCCCGTTTGAGCAATAACGGTGGTGCCGCTGACAAGCTCGGCCTGTAAAAACGAGGGCTGACGCATAATATAAAAGCTGTTGCAGTAATAGCCGCCAACCTCAATTACAACGCTGTTTACGGGTTGGGTGAGCCATAAAGAAAGGTCAAGCTCATCCACTCTGAAGTGGTTTTCGCCTGCACGGGCAGGGCCAAAGGAGACGAATGCACCGTTTACCCAAAGCTGATACACCCCCGAGGTAGCAATGCGCATAACGGGACTTTCGCACAAGGGGCAAAGGGCCTTGAACTGCACGCGGCAATTAACCTCTTTTTCTTTGCCCTTAAGCCAAACGGGCTTTGCCTTTGCAAACACAACCCTCACCACCTTCATAATTTTGTTGTATTATACTCCTAAAAACACGCAACTGTCAATAGCACAAATCATACGATTGACTTTAGAGGGCGTAGGTGTTAAAATAAAAGAAAAAGGAGTTTTTTTATGTCTGTTTTTAAAAGAGCCGAATGGAGAAGCGGTTTGACCTATCGCCAAACCTGCGACGAATGTAAAACAACCTTTACTTATATGGATGATATTTTGGATTTTCGCCCTTGGTATGCCGACGGCTTTGTGTACTGCCCCGGTTGCCAAAAGCCCCTGCGCCATAACGAGCGCTTTGCAATTAACGGTCACGGCGGCCCCACCATTGTTACAGATGCTCCCTCTTCGGGTGCTATGTTCTGCACACAATGCGGTCACAAATTTGGCGATACCGAAAAATTCTGCCCCCAGTGCGGTACAAAGAGATAACAAGCAATAAAAAAGACAGGGTTTTGCGAGACTTCTCATAAGGAAGTCTCGCAGTTTTATTCGCCTTGCGGCGAGTTCTATTGCTTTGCAGTGATATTCGGCTTACGCCGAGTGGTATTTGCTTTGCAAGTTTTGTATATGAGGGTTTGGGTATAGCCCTTGACAGCATTTGTACAGACAAATGCGATGCCGGTTCTATCCGAAAGGAGAGAAATTTTGTGAACATAATTGAGCATTATGATAAACTAATCGATGAAAATAATGACCCCGTATTTGACCCTGAACCCTTGAAAGATTATATGAATAAGTGGGACGGTCAAGTTTTTATTGATATAATGAAACTCGATAAAACAAAAACCGTTTTGGAAATCGGCGTTGGCACAGGTCGTCTTGCATTAAAAACTGTGCCGCTCTGCAAAGAATTTGTTGGCATTGATTTATCCTCAAAAACAATAGATAGAGCGACACGTAATTTATCTCAATATAAAAATGCAAGAGTGATACGTGGTGATTTTATGACCTATAATTTTGACACGTCTTTTGATGTTATATATTCCTCATTAACTTTTATGCACATTCAGGAGAAGCAAGAATGTATCAATAAAATATATTCTTTGTTAAAGTCAAATGGGTATTTAATTTTATCCATTGATAAGAATCAAAATGATTGTATAGAT
>JAZQSG010000006.1:0-1235 GCA_045630025.1 Acutalibacteraceae bacterium | reverse complement strand
CCGTCTTTTTTGCCACCGCAAACCCCGCCTATCTTTAACCAAAACAAAGGCAAAATGGCATATTTTGACGAACTATTACAACGCGCTATTACCGTGCGCAACAACCGCGCACCCGCCAGCAACACGGCCGACCTTGTGGGCGGCGTTTTGGTTGGCATTGTAACGGCATTGCAGATGCTATTAGACGACAAACAAGACGAACTAACCTTTGACACCGCGCCAACCGCCGACAGCCCTAACCCCGTTACTTCAGACGGCATTTACCAGGCACTTCAGGCAATCGACCTTTCGGCGTGCGAAAAGATAGTTAACAAAGTAACGTCGATAAACGCACAGTCAACCGACGTGCAATACCCGACCGCAAAATTGCTTTACGATTCGTTACAGGCTTTGGGTGGCATTTACGCTGCCATACAACACACGCACGCTATTGCCGATATTATCAACCTGCAAACCGAACTCGATGCGCGGCAGTTAGTCAGCAATTTGGTTACGGCCATTACGGCGCAATCAACCGACCAGCAGTACCCCTCGGCAAAATTGCTTTACGACCAGTTGCAAGGGTTGGCCGCCGTTTACGCGCCCAAAGTGCACACGCACCCGTTTGTCGATATTGAACGCCCCGCCAACGTGGCCAGCGTCAACGCGCAGGGCTACACCATTACAACAGCCTATTACTCTCACGTTCTTACGATAACCGCCGATGCCACGCTGCACCTGCCGACAATGCAAAGCGGTGCCGCAATCATTCTGCGGCTCACCATTATACAGGACGCGACAGGCGGCCGTGCCGTCACCTTCGACGGCGGCGCGGCGTTGGTTTTCAATCCTTACCAAACCGACCTATCGCTGGGCCAGGCAAACTATCGCTGTTGGGTTGTGCTTTGGTTCGACGGTGTAAACTGGGCGTGGTTGGCTTCGCCTTACGTTCTGCGGGCCGAAAGCCAGTTTGCCTACACTATCGACGGCACCACAGGCGGCCAATATGTAACAGTAACTATTAACGGCACAACAATGCAAATACAAGCCACAAGCGGCGTTTGGCAATATGGATATAACAACCCGATTAACTCAATTGCCTTTACGGGCGATACGGGCGTGCTTAACGTTGACTTCACAAATAGCGACGGACTGGCGAACATTACCACGCTGGCCGATGCCTTTAAGAACTGCGCCGCACTTGTGGCCGTTGACTTCACGGGCTGCGACCTTTCGAACGTTGCCACCGCTGCCGA
>JAZQSG010000005.1:0-15028 GCA_045630025.1 Acutalibacteraceae bacterium | reverse complement strand
GGTAAAGTTTAAGGTTAACTTTTCCCTTGTGGATATGGCCTGGTTGGCAGTGGGTGTGTTTAACTGCGTGCACCTTTATTGGCATTTGGGGGATTATATCGGCACTGAAAAGTTTACCTTTATGATAATATTTACCCTTTGGAGCGTATATCTTTACACAGAAAATCATACTGACGAGGGCTTGTACAACCGTTTTCTCGTCTCGTTTGCGGCGGCGGTTACAACCAACGCCTTTGTAGGACTTATGGCCAGAACGGCCACTAAATATGCCGCGGCCGACCGTATGGGCCTTGTTGGTATAGCAAGTAACGACCCCAACATTGCGGCTATGATGCTTACCCTGGGCATAGCCATAATTATCAGTACGCAGCAAATCAGAATATGGATAAAGGTAGTTTCGCTGATGCTGCTATTCTTTTCGCTTATTACCACCGTTTCCATTTCGGGCTTGTTTGCGGCGGTGCTGATTCTTTTAAGCTTTGCCGTAATAATGAACAAAAACCGCCACAATTTGTCGGTGGTGCTGGTTATACTTATGGGCGGTCTGCTTGCCATATATCTTTTCCCCATGCTGGGAATAATGGGCGGCGAAAACGCCTCGGGCGAAGCGGTTAACTATCTTGAATACTTCCAAGAAAAGCTTGACAGACGAGTAGGCGACTTCTTTAACAACGATTATAACGAGGCATCTTCGGGTCGAGTTGCTTTGACCAAGATGAATCTTGAATATTTCTTTGAGCAGCCCGCCAAAAATCAGCTTTTCGGCGGCAACCACGTTAACCCCTTGGGCGTTAACGTTTCCCACAACACCTTTGCCGATAATTTGTTAAGATTCGGCTACGTGGGCAGTATAGTAATTTTTATAATAATGATTTTCTCAACCATAAAAAGCTTCCAAAAAACCCGCGCCACAGGCAACTGCACCTTTTTGCTTTGCAAGCTGCTGATGATATATTGGTCACTTACCCTCAGCTTGTTTGACGGCATTGGCTCGGTGCTGTGGATTATGCTGGTTTTGATGCTGTAATAAGCTTAAAAAATTGGGTAAAGGAGTGAGAGTGTGCTTGTAAGCGTAGTTGTTCCCGTTTATAACATAAAAGAATATATCGGCCCTTGCATCGACAGTATTCTTGCTCAGGATTATACCCAACTTGAGATAATTTTGGTGGATGACGGCTCAACCGATTGCAGCGGCAAAATCTGCGACGATTATGCCCAAAGGGATAGCCGCATCAAGGTTTTTCACATTGAAAACAGCGGTCTTTCGGGTGCCAGAAACTACGGTACCGCACAGGCAACGGGCGAGTTTATATACTATCTTGACGGCGACGATTGCTTTGCTGAAGGCGCCATATCCTCATCGGTGGCAAAGGTGACCGAGGGTGTAGACGTGGTTTTGGCAAAGTTTGCAACCTTTGAAGGGGATGCAAGCGTAATCGAGCCCGAGCCCTTTGATCTGCTTGACGAGTACGTTTTGGGCAAAAACGGCGAGGATGCCTTTGCCACTTTGCTTAATAACATTCATCGCCCCATTTGGGCGGCGTGGCGCCCTCTTTTCAGGCGCTCGCTGATGGTTGATAACGGGCTTAAGTTTAGGCCGGGGCTGCTTAGTGAGGATATTGACGTAATGCCTCATCTTTATCGCCGCGCCCGTAAAATTGCCGTTAACAACAGGGTAAACACCCTTTACAGAGTTAACCGCAGTGGCTCTATAATGGCCACGGTTAACGCCAAACGATACACCGATATTTACGATATAATTACCCGTTGGATGGAGTTTTTATCTACCGATACCCAATCGTCGCAGTATTTTCGCGACGCCATGACCAATCAGATGCAAAAGCTTTATTTCAGTTATTTGAGAAAGCTGCGTTTTTTGAAAAGGGAAGACCGCAAATCGGTTATAAAGGCGGCCAAGCCCCTTGCTTATTTGCTTAACAGCAAGCACACCGCCCCCGCCTATCGCCGCCTTTACAAGCTGCTGGGCTTTAACGGGCTGATTGCCGTAATGCGGCTTACCAAAAGATAAGGACAGAGTTTATGAAGTTTAAGCGCGGATTAAAAAACATAATATTCGGGCTTATAAGTCAGGTTGTGATGATGGCGCTGGGGCTTATTATCCCCCGTCTGTTCGTCAAGGGCTACGGCAGCGCCGTTAACGGACTTTTTGCATCTATAACTCAGCTGATGGGTTACGTTGCCTTGCTTGAGGCAGGGCTGGGAACGGCAACGGTGCAAGCCCTTTACAAGCACGTGGCCAACAAAGACCGAGAGGGCATCTCGTCGGTGCTTACCGCCACCCGCACCTATTACCGCAAGGTGTCACGTTATTATCTTATTTGTGTGGTGGGTCTTTCCTTTGTTTACCCCATGCTTGTAGATACAAGCGGCATCACCTTTGAATTTTTCGGGCTAAGCGGCGGTTGGCTTGTAAAGGCCGCCGTAGGTCTTATCACCCTTTTGGCAGGCGTGGCAGGCGTTGTTAACTTTTATTTTCAGGCAACCCTTAAGCAGCTGCTTACTGCCGAGGGCAGGGGATACGTAAGCTCTAACATAACCCTTATTATTGAGCTGCTTATGTCGGCTACGAAAATTATGCTTATTTATTCGGGCGCCGATATCGTTTTGGTGCAGTTTGGATATATGTCGGTCAACCTGCTGCAGTTGGCCCTTTACAGCATTTACTTTAAAAGAAAATATTATTGGGTCAATTTTAACGCTACCCCCGATTTTGAGTCGATAAAGCAAAAAAACGCCTTTCTTATTCATCAGGTTTCGTTGCTTATTTTCTCAAACACCGACACCCTGGTTATATCTATGGCAGGGCCTATGGGTCTTGTATATTCAAGCGTTTACACCACCTATAATTTTGTAATTCACTCGTTGCACAAGCTGTGCAACACCATAAACAACTCGCTGCTGTTTATGCTGGGCATCACCTTCCACGAAAACAGAGAAGAGTATATTAAGCTGCACAACGCCTACAACACCTATTACATAACCTTTATGTTTGCGGTTATTTCGGTGTGCTATATTCTTTTCCGCCCCTTTATTTTGATATATACCGAAGGGTTCGATTTTGCGGGCGAGTATGACAAGCCCTATCTGCCCTTGCTGTTTTGCCTTGTTCAACTGCTTAGCAGTATAAGAATGGTATCGGGCAACCTTATTAACATTGCAGGTCACGCCAAGCAGACGGTGCCCCGCACCATAGCAGAGGCGGGCATAAATCTTACGGTATCCTTGGCGTTGGTTTGGCCCCTTGGGCTTTACGGCGTGCTGATTGGCACCGTGGTGGCCCTGCTTTACCGAGCAAACGACATTATTATTTACACCGCAAAGCACATACTCAAGGGCGGATATTATAAGTCTTACAAGCCGGTAGTTATAAATTTTGCCCTTTTTACTTTAGTGTTTTTTGCAGAAAAGCTGGTTGCGCCCCGGGTATCGGGCTTTGGTGAGTTTTTGCTTTACGGCCTGCTTTTCAGCGTTATAATAATTCCTGCATATTTTATAATCAATTCATTGCTTGCTCCTGCGGAATTTAAATATGTTATGAACATTTTAAAATCCAAATTAAAAAAACGCACTGCCCCAAAAAATGCGTAAAGAAGTGATTAAATGAACTGTAACAATTTGAAAGAGCAATTTGAGCGCCATTTTGTAAGCAATCAAGAGCCCCAGGTTGCTTTTTGCCCCTATCGAATTTGCCCCCTTGGTGCCCATAGCGACCACCAGCACGGCAAGGTAACAGGCCTTGCTATCGACAAAGGCATCAGTTTAACCTATACCCCCACCGACGACGGCTCGATTCAGCTTGTCAGCATAAACTTTGAGGGCAAGGTGCAGTTTGAGGTAAACAACGTGCCACGCCACAAGGTCAGAGATTGGGCCGATTATTTGCGGGGCGCCACCATTGCCCTAAGCAAAATCCGTCCCCTCTATAAGGGCTTGCGGGGTGTAATCTGCGGCACTCTTCCTATTGGCGGACTTTCCTCCTCTGCCGCGGTAATTATCTCTTACCTTTCCGCCCTTTGCCAAGTAAACGGCGTTTATCTGTCGGCGGAAGAGATGATTCAAACCGCTTTGTGGAGCGAGGTAAAATACGTTGGCGTTAACGTTGGCACCCTTGACCAATCCTGCGAGGTGCTTTGCAAAAAAGATAACCTGCTTTATCTTGATACCTCCAACGGCAACTACGAGCGTATTGCCACCCCCTCAACCATGAAGCCCTTTAAGGTGGCTATTTTCTTTAGCGGCATTGAGCGCAGTCTTGCAGGCAGCGCCTTCAACACCCGCGTTGACGAAATTAAGTCGGCGGCCTACGCCCTTATGTCTTACGCAGGCATTGAGTGCGGCGGATTTGCAGGCGCCCGTTTGCGCTACGTTCCCCGCGAGATTTACGACACCTATAAAGACCGCCTGCCCGATAATTGGCGCCGCCGTGCCGAGCATTTTTATACTGAATACGCCAGGGTTGAGCAGGGCGCAGATGCATGGCGCAAGGGCGATATTGAAAGATTTGGCAAGCTTTGCTTTGAAAGCGGCCACAGCTCTATTTACAATTACGAAACCGGCTCTGCCGAGCTTAAAACCCTTTACGAAATTATGTGCCGCACCGACGGCATATACGGCGGCCGCTTTAGCGGTGCCGGCTTTAAGGGCTGCTGTATGGCCCTTGTTGACCCCAATTACACACAGCAAATTGAAGAGTTTGTTACCAAAGAATATTTGGCGGTATTTCCTAACCTTAAAAACAAATTTTCTGTTCATTTTTGCGACACGGCCGACGGTGTGTTGCCCTGAATAAACATTCTTGAAAGGAGCACTTTGCTATGATTTGTATGGTGCTTGCCGCGGGCTATGCGACCCGACTTTATCCCTTAACTGAAAATTTTCCCAAGCCCCTTTTAGAGGTTAAAGAAAAAACCATTCTTGATTGGCTGCTGGATGATATCAGCCAAACCTCTGCGGTAGACGAGTTTGTTATCGTCAGCAATCATAAGTTTGCGCAGCATTTTGAGCAATGGGCGCAAAACAAGCCCTACAAAATTCGCGTTGTAGATGACGGCACCTCCACCGAGCAAACTCGATTGGGTGCTGTTATGGATATGCGCTTTGCCATTAACGAGCTTAACCTTAAGGGTGATATGCTGGTTATAGCAGGGGATAATCTGCTTGATTTTTCTCTTGGCCGTTTTGTAGATTACGCCACCCAAAAGGGCACCTCTTGCATTATGCGCTATTATGAGAAAGAGGTTGAAAAGCTACAAAAATGCGGCGTAATTTCTCTTAACGGCGACCTGGTGACCGATATGGTTGAAAAGCCCCATCAGCCCCCTTCAAATTGGTGCGTGCCCCCCTTCTATTATTACAAAAAAGAAGATATTGCCCGTCTTGACGAGGCCATTGCCGATGGCTGCGGCACCGATTCGCCCGGTGCGCTTGCCGCCTGGATGAGCGCCCACACCACCGTTAACGCTATGGAGATGCCCGGTGCCCGATACGATATAGGCAACATTAAAAGCTATCAGCAGGTAGTTAAAAACTACGGAGGAATAAATATGGCCAAATTTCGCCCCTTCGACCCCTCAAAAAAGGTGCTTGTAACAGGTGCTGCCGGTTTTGTGGGCTTTCATTTGTGCAACCGCTTGTTAGAGCTGGGTGCCACCGTTGTGGGCTTTGATAATATTAACAATTATTACGACGTTACTTTAAAATACGCCCGTTTGGATATACTTAAAAAGCAGCCCAAATTTACCTTTGTTAAGGGCGATTTGGCCGACGCCGATGCAGTAAACCGCCTTTTTGAAGAGGGCAAGTTTGATATAGTTGTAAACCTTGCTGCCCAGGCAGGCGTGCGCTATTCTATCGAAAACCCCCGCGCCTATATTGATTCCAACGTAATCGGCTTTTTCAATATTCTTGAGGCCTGCCGTAACTATCCCGTCGACCATTTGCTTTATGCATCCAGCTCGTCGGTTTACGGCAACCAGGAAAAGACCCCCTTCTCAACCGATGACAACGTTGATTCACCCATCAGCTTGTACGCCGCCACCAAAAAAAGCAACGAGCTGATGGCCTACACATACAGCCATTTGTATTCTATTGCCGCCACTGGTCTTAGATTTTTCACCGTTTACGGCCCCTACGGTCGCCCCGATATGGCCTATTTTGGTTTTACCAAAAAGATTTATGCAGGCCAATCAATTAAGATATTTAACAACGGTGATATGTACCGTGATTTTACCTACGTTGACGATATTGTTAAGGGTATAGAGAATATGCTTTGCAATCCTCCTGCCCATAAAAACGGGGCTCGTCACAAGGTTTATAACATTGGCAACAACAGCCCCGAAAATTTGATGTATTTTATTGAAACCCTTGAAAAAGCCCTGGGCAAAACTGCCGAAAAAGAGTTTTTGCCCATGCAGCCGGGTGACGTTTACCAAACCTATGCCGACGTCAGCGAGCTTATGAACGACTTTGATTTTAAGCCCTCCACCTCAATAGAGGAGGGGCTGGGCAAATTTGCACAGTGGTACAAGGCATATTACAAAATAGAGGAGTAATTATATGAAAATCGCAGTTGCAGGAACCGGATACGTTGGGCTTGTAGCAGGCGTTTGCTTTGCAGAGGTAGGCCATACCGTAATGTGCGTCGACGTTGACACCGCCAAGGTTGAACTTATGAAAAGCGGCAAGTCGCCTATTTATGAGACCGACCTTGAAGAGTTGATGCAAAAAAATTATGCTGCAGGCAGGTTGGATTACACCACCGATTACGCCTCTGCCTATAAGAATGCAGACGCTATATTTATCGGCGTTGGCACCCCCGAGCAGCCCGACGGCAGCGCGAATCTTTCATACATTGCCACCGTTGCCCGTCAAATTGCAGAAAACGTTGAACGGGATTGCCTTGTTGTGGTAAAATCCACCGTTCCCGTGGGCACCAACGATAAGGTGGAGCAGTTTATTAAAGATTTTTTGAAAAACGACGTTAAAATTGAGGTTGCCTCTAACCCCGAATTTTTGGCTCAGGGCTCTGCCGTGCACGATACCTTGCAGGCCGCCCGCATAATTATAGGCACCGAAAGCGAGCACGCCGAAAAAATGCTGCGCGAGATATACGAGCCCTTTAATTTGCCCATCGTTTCGGTCAGCCGTCGCTCGGCAGAGATGATAAAATACGCCTCTAACGACTTTTTGGCCCTTAAGCTGTCATATATGAACGACATTGCCAACCTGTGCGAGCTGGTGGGCGCCGATATTGAAGACGTTGCAATGGGTATGAGCTACGATGCACGAATCGGCTCCCGATTTTTGGGCGCAGGTATCGGATACGGCGGCAGCTGCTTCCCCAAGGACACCAAGGCCCTTAAGTTTATTGCCAGGCAAAACGGCTATCGCCTGCGCACCGTCGAGGCGGCCGTTGACGTAAACACCGACCAAAAAACTAAGCTTTACAAAAAGGCCTGCGACCGACTTATAACCTTTGAAAACCTTAATATCGCCGTGCTGGGCCTTACCTTTAAGCCGGGCACCGACGATTTGCGCGAGGCCCCCTCTTTAGACAATATACCCCTGCTGCTTGCGGCAGGCGGTAACGTGGTTTGCTATGACCCCGTGGGTATGGATAATTTTAAACGTCAGTATCCCGAGGGCAAGCATGGCAAGGGCAGCATCGCCTACGCAAGCACCCCCGAGCAAGCCCTTAAGGACGCCAACGTTTGCTTTATCTTTACCGAATGGGGCGAGATTAAGCAGGTATCACCCGAAACCTATAAAAAGCTGATGCGCACCCCCCTTGTTTATGACGGACGAAATATTTACAAGGTAGCAGATATGCAAAAAGCAGGTATTGAATATTATTCAATCGGCAGATAAAACAACCCCCGACGTAAATTACGTCGGGGGTTTTGCTGTGCAATTAAAAGGTTATGCCCTCATAAAAGGGTTTAACGCCCTCTTTACGGCGCATAATCTCGTCAAAATTGGCAATATACTCGTAAGGATATTTATAATTAAAAATGCGCGCAATGGTATTTTCGCCCTTTTTAAGCTTGGTTACGCCCGATGCACCGCAGGCAAGCACGGTGTGGGTTTCATCCATCATAAAAATGTTGTAAAGGCATTCATAGCCGGGCTTGGCATAGCCCGTGTTTTCGTGGTTGCCCACCGTTTTTGATTGGCGGTAAAGGTAATAGGGAATATAGGCGGGTGCCAGGCGTTGACCCGTCATATTCAGCATTTCGCCTGCCGCCTTGGCCTGCAGGGCGTCTGGCATTTCGCCCCCTGCCGTAAGACGGGATGACCGCTTCATCGACAAGGTGTGCACCGTAATGCTTTCGGGGTCAAGGGACAGCACTCCGTCAAGGGTGCTGCTGAAGGATGCCACGTCATCTTCGGGCAGACCTGCAATAAGATCCATATTAATATTATTCATACCGCATTGGCGGGCCAAATTAAAGGCGTCGATGGCCTGCTGTGCGGTGTGGCGTCTGCCAATGGTTTGCAGCACCTTATCGTTAAGGGTTTGGGGATTTATGGATATGCGGGTGGCGCCACCTGCCAAAATAGCCCGCAGCTTATCGGCGGTTATGGTGTCGGGGCGACCTGCCTCTACGGTATATTCTGCGGCAGAGTCAAGGTCAAAATTACGGCCGACGGCATCCATCAGTAATGCAAGCTGTTGGGCTGACAGGGTTGTAGGAGTGCCGCCCCCCACATAAACGGTTGACAGCTTGAGTCCCAAATCTTTGGCGATGGCTCCGGTTGCCTCAAGCTCTTTGCACAGCAGGATGACATACTCATCCATAAGCCCCATAGAATGCTCAACAGAGTGACTTACAAAGGAGCAATAGCTGCATCGTGAGGGGCAAAAGGGAATGGCAAAATAAAGACTGAAATGGTCGGGGCGGGAGGATGCAATTATTTTTTCTTCGTTGTTTGATGCGGCGGCGCAAAGTTCAATTTTTTCACTTGTGCAAAGCAGCTTTTCGGCAAAATAATTGCGGGCGCCCTCGTCGCCCATAGTTTCTGCAAGACGGCGCATCAGCTTGCCGGGACGAACGCCCGTCAGTATGCCCCAGCCGGGACGAAGCCCCGTATATTCGCACAAAATATCAAAAAGCAGCACCGCCAGCATTCTTTCGCATTCGGCGGTGTCTGAGGCAGAGCAGTTGGCGTTGCCGCGCCTTACAAAATTTCCTGCTTTAAACTCTACCTCAAGCTCTGCAAGGTTGCCCTTGCAGGTTAAACGGGCAACCGCCTGCATCTCTTGGCAATCACTTTCCACAAGGTCGCAGACGGTAATTTTTTCAAAGGGAAAAAATAAGCGGCAAATATTTTCCAGCTCATATTTAAAGGTATTGTTAACCGTACAAAGTACCATTTTTAGCCATCCTTATATATGGGTTAGTGTCTGCCTCTGCCCCTACGGTAGAGGTTGGGCCGTGACCCGAGCAGACAACAAGGGTGCGGTCAAGCTGACAAAGCGCCTTCAAAGAGGCGGCCATTTGGGCTACGCTCCCCGTGGGAAAATCAACCCTGCCCATACCCCCTGCAAAGAGGGTATCGCCGCTAAAAAGCACGCCGTCGCCCAAAAAGCAGATGCTGCCTTGGCTGTGACCCGGGGTGTGCATAACGGTAAGGGGCTCGCCGCCCACGTCTATAACGTCGCCGTCGTTAAGTAAAAGGTCGGCCTTGCCAACCTCTTGACTGTCAAAAAGGTAAGACGACACGTAGTAAAACAAGCTGTCGTCGGCATTTTCAAGCCCGCACTCATCATCCTTATGAATGGCGATTGTTGCCCCCGTCAATTTTTTAAGGGGCAACGCAGCCAACAGATGGTCGCTGTGGCGGTGGGTGAGCAATATGTATTTCAGCTTATCACCTAAAGCAGCGGCCTCGTTAAAGGCAGGGGTGCCCTCATAGCCGGGGTCAATAACGGCGCAATCGCCCGTTGGCCCGTAAATTATATAGGTGTTGCAGCAAGAGTTGTTAAAAAAGGGCTTGTAATTCAAAATATCACCTTTTTACAATTTCGTCAGAGTCGAGAATTATGGTAACGGGGCCGTCGTTTAAGAGCTCAACCTGCATATCGGCGCCAAAAACGCCCATTTCGGTGGCAATGCCCAGCCCCCGTGTTTGTGTGCAAAAATATTCGTAAAGCTCGTTAGCCCTTTGCGGACCGCAAGCCCCGGTGAATGAGGGGCGATTACCCTTGCGGCAATCGGCATAAAGGGTAAACTGAGAAACAATAAGCAAACGGCCGCCAATATCGGCAATGCTTTTATTCATCTTTCCGTCGGCATCTTCAAAAACCCGCATACCCACAAGCTTTTGCGCCATTTTATCGCATATAAGCTCGTCGTCGTCGGGGGCAACGCCAAGCAGCACCAAGAAGCCCTGCTCAATGCTGCCCACACAGCTTGAATCAACGGTAACCGACGCTTTTTTAACACGCTGAACAACAAGGCGCATTAAATCACCGGCCTTTCTACTGAAAGCACGCCGTTTATGGCAGACAGCTTGCTGATAACCGATTTAAGGTGCTCAACACCCTCTACGCATACGGTCAGGTCTATGGCAGCGTTGCCATCCTTAAGCTGACGGGCAGACAGAGCGGTCATCTTAATGCGCATATTAAGCACGGCGGTGGAAACGTCCACCAAAATGCCGTCGCGGTCGATGGCGTGCACCTGCAAGGATGCACAGAAGGATTTAGAGCGGGTTACCGACCAATGGGCAGGAATCCATCTGCCCGGCTCGTCGTCAAGCTCGATAATTTTTGGCACGTTGGTGCAGTCGCGCTTGTGTATTGAAACGCCGTGACCGCGGGTAATAAAGCCGATAATATCGTCACCCGGCAGGGGAGAGCAGCAGCGAGACAGCTTAACAAGGCAGTTGTCGATGCCTTCAACCACAACGCCGTCGGGGGATGCCGATTCGTTATCTTGAGAAACGATGGCCGACAAATCCTTTTGCTGCTTTTGGCGGAAACGGTCTTTGATAGAGGGCACCAGATTTGAAAACACCAAGCCACCGTAACCGATTTTTGCATAAAAATCGTCGGCATTGGCGCATTGATATCTTTCGGCCAGGTCGGCTATAAGGGCGTCGAAATCCTCTTGGGATATGCGAACGTTGGCCTGGCGCAAGGATCTTTCAACCTCGGCCTTGCCCGTTTCAATATTTTCTGCGCGGCGCTCCTTTTTAAACCAGCTGCGTATTTTGCTTCGTGCCTCGCTGGTTTTTACAATCTTCAGCCAGTCGCGGCTTGGTCCGCGGTCGGCCTGAGAGGTGGTTATAATTTCAATAACGTCACCCGTGGCAATCTGGTAATCAAGGGGCACTATGCGGCCGTCAACCTTGGCACCTACCATACGGTTGCCAACCGCCGAGTGAATGGCGTAGGCAAAGTCTATAGCCGTGCTGCCCACGGGCAAGCTTATAACATCGCCCTTGGGGGTAACGCCAAAAACATCCTCAGGCGCCAAATCGGTTTTAATGGTCTGCACAATTTCGCCCACGTCGTCGGCGTCGTTTTGGGATTCAAGCAGCTGACGAATCCAGGCCAGGCGCTCTTCAAAGCGCTCGTCCGAGCCGCTTATGCCCGACTTGTACTTCCAGTGGGCGGCAATTCCGTACTCGGCTGTGTGGTGCATATCCCAGGTGCGAATTTGCACCTCAAAGGGCAGACCCTGGCGACCGATAACGGTGGTGTGCAGTGATTGATAAAGGTTAGATTTTGGGGTAGAGATATAGTCCTTAAAGCGACCGGGGATGGGTCTGAACATCTCGTGCACAAGGCCCAACACGTTGTAGCAGTCGGTTACGGTGTTAACGATAACGCGCAAAGCGTAAACGTCGTATATCTCTTCAAATTCTTTATTTTGCATATACATTTTGCGGTATATGCCGTGAATAGATTTAATTCGACCCTCAATAGAAAGGTTGGGTATAGAGTCGCCCAAGCGCTCTCTTATGCGATCTTTCAAGCTTTCAAGGAAGGTATCGCGATGCTCACGGTTGGCTTCAAGCTGCTCTTCAATTTCTTTATAGGCGATGGGGTCAAGGTAAGATATGGCCAAATCCTCCAGCTCTTCCTTAACGGCGCGAATACCCAGGCGGTGGGCAATAGGAGCGTAAATTTCAATGGTTTCAAGAGATTTTTCAAGCTGCTTGCTGTTTGATTGCGCCTTCATTGTGCGCATATTGTGCAGGCGGTCGGCCAATTTTATAATAATAACTCTTATATCGGCCGCCATGGCAATAAGCATTTTGCGTATGTTTTCTGCCTGCTGCTCTTCTCTTGATGCGGTGTCTATTTTGCCCAGCTTGGTAACGCCCTCTACAAGCAGAGCCACGTTTTCACCAAATTGGCGCTTAATATCCTCGGCGGTTATGGGGGTATCCTCAACGGCATCGTGAAGCAGGGCCGCTACAACCGATTCGCTGTCCATACCCAAAGATATAACAATCTCGGCTACCTTAAGGGGATGCCAAAAATACTCTTCACCCGAAAGGCGAAGCTGCCCCTCGTGAGCGGCGCGAGAGATGTCGTAGGCCTTTTTTATGGCGGCGGTATCATAGGTGCCGCCTTGTTTTTTCATTGCTTTTAGCAAAATTTCCATTCCGTTGTCAAGATTTTGCATATACCGTCGCTCCTTTCTAAATTAAATATGGTTTATCTGCCTGAAAAGGGAAGAATTTTCAAGCTGCATTTTGCCCTGAATGGGGTTAAGGTTAAGCTGCAAATCGTTGGCGTCAACCTTGCAAGAGATTATGCCCAGCTCTTTAAGCACCTCAACGGCACATCGCGTGGCAAAATAGCCCAGCGAGCATTGCATTGCCAACGCCTCGTCGTTGCCGGTAAAGCCACACTGAGCGGCACGATAAACCTTAATAACGTCGTCACGGGTGAGGGTTGCGCCCTCTACCTCTTCCTTTCGCATAACGCGCTCAAATAGGCGCATTTCATAAAGGGTTTGCTCCTCGTCAACCGATGACGGACGTATACCCTTTACGGTAATGGTCACCTGCTCGTGACCCATATATTCTGAAATTTCGGCGTTTACAGCCAGGTCAACAAGGTCGCCCTTGCGGTAGCCAAGCTTGTCGGCCGAGCAGCCAAAAAGCATAACGTTGGCCACGCTTCCGTCGCGGCTGACCTCAAGGCGCAGATGGTTGCCGTTGCCCACGGGCATAATGCGGTCAATACGCATGCCGAACAAACCAAAAACAGGCAAAGGATTGCCCACGCCAAAGGGTGCCAAAGCATCTACCGAGCGCACCATTGCGGGGGTAAAGGCGCTGGGGCGCAGTTTGCAATCGATGGTAAGCAGGTCAAAGGGCATATCGCCGTATTTTTCGGCGGCGTAGCGGTTAATTTCTTCTCTAAACTGATTTACCATATTCATATCAAGTGAAACGCCTGCCGCCTGAGCGTGACCGCCAAAGCGTTTAAGCAGATGTGCACAGGCAGAAATGGCATCGTAAAGAGAAAAATCTCCCAAGCTGCGGGCAGAGCCCACGGCCAGCCCATCCTCGTCAGAAAGCACGATGGCGGGGCGCCCGTATCGGTTGCAAATTCGGGATGCAACAATGCCTATTACACCGTGATGCCAGCCCTTGCCGCACACCACTATAACACGGTCGTATTGCATCGAGTTTTCTTCAATAAGAGCAATGGCCTGCTCTGAAATATCTCTTTCAAGCTGTTGGCGCAGAGTGTTGGCATCGTTAATTTGCTGAGCCAGCTCTCGGGCGGCGTCGGGGTCTTGTTCCATAAGCAGACGAACGGCGCGCAAACAGCTGCCCACTCGTCCCGCGGCGTTAAGGCGGGGGGCAATGCCATAGCTGACGGTAGAGGCAGAGGTGCCCTTTTTGCGCAAAGAGGCAACGTCCAGCACGGCGGATATGCCGGCACGGGCTTCAATATTTTCCATGCCCTGCTTTACAATAAGGCGGTTTTCGCCCGTAAGCTTCATAACGTCGGCAATGGTGCCAATGGCGGCCAAATCGGCATAGTCGCCCATTTCTTCGCCGCTAACCCCTTCCAGGGCGCAAACCAGCTTAAAGGCAACGCCTGCACCGGCATAGTCTTTAAAGGGGCTGGGGCAGTCCTCTCGGTGGGGGTCAACCACAGCCACCCCGTTGGGCAAATCCCCTTGGGGCAGGTGGTGGTCGGTAACAACCGTGTCAATGCCCAAAGAGCTTGCGTGAGCAATTTCTTTAACGGCGGTTATTCCGTTGTCTACGGTGATTATAAGGTTAACGCCCTCTTGCGCCATTTGGTCAACGGCCGCAATACTTATGCCGTATCCCTCGGCCCTTTCGGGCACCTTGTAGGTAATGTTTGCTCCCTTGCTTTTAAGGTAGGTATACACTATGGCGGTGGAGGTTACTCCGTCGGCATCATAGTCGCCGTAAACGCAAATTTTTTCACCCTTTTCAAGGGCAAGGTTAATGCGGTCGCAGGCCTTGTCCATATCTACAAGGTCAAAGGGGTCACCCAGCTGTTGGTCGCCCGACAAGAATTCTTCTACTTCAAAAGGGTCGCAAAATCCGCGAGAAACGAGAATAAGCGACACCAGAGCATCAATGTCACACTCTTCAGCAAGTTCTTGGGCAAGCGCCTTGTCGTATGATGCGACAAGCCATCTTTTTCTGCTCAATAATATCACTCCGAAAAAATAGTTATAATTATGAAATAATTATACCACACTTTTCGAGCCAGGGCAATAACTATTTGTTGCGATGGTGATAGATAATAAAAATCCCCGTCACCCTGCGTTGCCCTGCGAGTGACGGGGGTTGTTTAATATGTGCAGTTAGTACGTCTTGGCGGCGGTGCCTCACCGAAAAATCCCCGTCACCCTGCGGGAAACCACGCGAGTGACGGGGATTGTTTAATACGTGCAGTTAGTACGTCTTACCCCAGGGCGTTGCCCTGCGAGTGACGGGGATTGTTTAATACGTGCAGTCAGTACGTCTTGGCCGCGGTGCCTCACCGAAAATCCTC
>JAZQSG010000004.1:0-3260 GCA_045630025.1 Acutalibacteraceae bacterium | reverse complement strand
GGCAGGTCTCGTAAACAAGGTAATACCCTGAAAAAACCAGGGTAACAAAGGCGGCCAGCAAGGCGATTGCAATCGCCAGCAGCTTTTTGCGCTTTTCTTCCGACACGCCAATCCTTACCTCACCGCCGATGGGCTCGCCGTTGACGTAGATAGTATCGTCCACCTTGGGGCGAGGGTTGCCCTGCTTGTCAAAGCCGTCGCGGTCGTAGCCCTCGTCGTCGTATCGGGTGCCGTTTCGGTGATAGCCCAAGGGGGTAAAGCCGCGCTGATCATAGCCCTTGCGGTCATATTCTCGCTTTGGCTTTATGGGCCCGTTGTTGCGCTTAAAAAAGCCGATTTCGGGATAAAAAATCTTAACCAAAACAAAGGTCGCCACAAAAAATATCCAAACGGCCAATATTAACAGCTTCATTTTTTCGCCCCCCTTTTTACACTTAAAAATTCTACTGATATATTATAGCATAGCCCCTTCAAAAATAAAAGACAAAAATTTAGAAAATAAGCAGGGCCGCGAATTGAATTAACCATTCGCGGCCCGATAAAATTAATAGTTGTTTTCGTTCTTTTTATTTTGAGGGCTGTTTTGCTTTTTGTTTTGTGCTTTTTGGTTGTTTTGCTGATTGTTCTGCTGATTGTTTTGCTTGTTTTCCATTAGTATCACCCCTTTTCAGCAATACTATTGTTTGCTGAAAAAAGAGCTTTATTCAAACATGGTTGCAATTTGCTTTCGTGAGCAATCAGGGGAATATTGCCAGTTATCAATATGGTCGGCGGTGAAAGAATATTCTATGGGCGGCAGGGCGTAATCGGCATCGAAGGAGTCGATTATAATAAGCTTAATTTTCATCTTTTCGGGAATAATTGACTTAATGTAAACGCTTGCCTGCTGACCCGGCTCAACACCCTCGCGCAGCTCGGCAAGGCCTGCCAGATTGGGCGTAAGCTCAACGAAAACGCCGTAATCCTCCACCGTTCTTATAATGCCCGACACCGTTTGACCCTGCTTAAAGCGGTCGGCGTTTTCTTGCCAGGTGCCCAGCAGCTCGCGGTGTGACAAGGATATGCGCCCCTTTTCATCCACCGATTTAACCACGGCAAAAATATCGTCGCCGGGCGAAAATCGGTCGGCAGGGTGAGATATTCGAGAAACCGAAATGGCGTCGATGGGCATAAGGGCAATAAGTCCGCAGCCGATGTCCCAAAAAGCACCAAAGCTTTCAAGGTGGGTTACGCGGGCGCTGATAACGTCTCCGGGGGTAAGCGCAGAAATATATCGGTTCATACATATCTGCTGGGCCTCTCGGCGAGACAGCATTGCCGTCAGCTTGCCATCCTTGCTTACAAGGTCGGTAACGGTAAAGCACACCGGCTTGTTAACCCGCGAAATAAGGGCTATATCTCTCACCTGGCCCTCGGCAATACCCATTGCCCCCTCGTCGCGAGGGATTATGCCCCTAACGTTGCTGCCCAGGTCTACGATAAGGTTGTGCTCGCTGTCACACATAACCGCCTTTGCCTCTAAAATTTTGCATTTTTCCAAAGCGTCGTTAAGGGTTGCCTGGGTTATAGGCGCTTGGCTTGACGCCACCCCTTCGGGTAAAAATTTTATCATTGTTTAATCATCCTTCCGCCTTCAAGGGCACATCTTTGACGGCAACCACGGCGTTTAAAGCGCCACCCTTTGGCCCTCCGTCTTTTTGATTTATATGACCGTTTCTTTAGCTGTATGCAAACAGTTAATGGTTAAGCCAAGTGCATTATAGCAAAGCCAAGCGTATGATTTTGTCGAAAGAGGAAGGCGCTGTAAAAAAATGTAAATCTTTTGGCGGAATACCGCCCTGCAACCAAAAATAATATATAACGAGGTGACCTAAAATGTATGCAACCCTTAAGCTGACGCTCACTCGTTTGTTTATTATAACCGCCGCAATAATAGTTACCCTTTTGGCAACCGACGCCCTGAAGCACACCCTTGCTGAAAGGCAAACCCCTGCCGACGCCACCCTTTCACCCCAAGAGTATATGCTTAAACGGGGCATAGAAATCGAGCCCACTCCCCTATACGTTAAAGAGACCACGGTGGATGCCGCAGGGGCAGACGGATGGCAGGAATATGCCGCCCTGCTTAAGCAAAAGGGGTTTGACCTTTCATCCTGTATGGGCAAAAAAATAGAGGTGTCGGCCTACCGCCAAAAGGGCAGTGCCAACAGTGGGGTGCGGCTTATTAGCTGTGAGGGAAAAATAGTGGCTTTTGAGCCAATATCGGTCTTTTAGGCCAATTATTCCTATACAAAACGGCGATTTTTGGGCAAGTTGTTGCATTATTAAAAATCGGTTGGTGATTATACATAAAAAGCCGCAAAAAACTTTGTAAGGTTGGTTAATAGTATTAATCCCGCCTTTTTGGTATAATAACATGGTAAAAACGGGGATTATGTTACCCTTACAATATTTAGGAGGTTTATTTACAATGGCTGAACTTAAGTTAAAAGGTATTTACAAAAAATACGCCGGCAACGTTGTTGCCGTTTCTGACTTCAACCTCGACATTAAAGACAAGGAGTTTATCATCCTTGTTGGTCCTTCAGGTTGCGGTAAGTCTACCACCCTGCGTATGATCGCCGGCTTGGAAGAAATTTCTGACGGTGAGCTTTACATCGGCGGCAAATTGGTTAACGACGTTGCACCTAAAGACCGCGATATCGCAATGGTGTTCCAGAACTACGCTCTGTACCCCCACATGACTGTTTTCGAGAATATGGCTTTCGGCCTTAAGCTTCGCAAAACCGCTAAAGACGAAATCCGTCGCCGCGTTGAAGAAGCAGCTCGCATCCTCGATATCGAGCACCTGCTTGATCGTAAGCCCAAGGCATTGTCCGGCGGTCAGCGTCAGCGTGTTGCCCTTGGTCGTGCAATCGTTCGCGAACCTAAGGTTTTCTTGCTTGACGAGCCCCTTTCTAACTTGGACGCTAAGTTGCGTGCACAAATGCGTACCGAGCTTGCTAAGCTTCATAAGAGAATCGGCACCACCTTCATCTACGTTACCCACGACCAGACCGAAGCTATGACCATGGGTGACCGCATCGTTGTTATGAAGGACGGTTTCATCCAGCAGGTTGATACCCCCACCAAGCTTTACGACAAGCCCTGCAACAAGTTCGTTGCCGGCTTCATCGGAACTCCTCCCATGAACTTCTTCGAAGGCAACCTTGTCAGCAAGGATGGCAAACTGACCTTTGTTTCCCCCGGTTTCGAGTGCG
>JAZQSG010000003.1:0-4578 GCA_045630025.1 Acutalibacteraceae bacterium | reverse complement strand
ACAGCACATCACCATCACCTCTAACACCAATATGTCTAAGGATGATATCGACCGCGCTGTTAAAGAGGCCGAGCAGTATGCCGCCGAGGATAAGAAGCGCCGTGAAGAGGTTGACACCATTAACGGTGCAGACCAGATGGTATACACCACCGAAAAGATGCTTACCGATATGGGCGACAAGCTGAGCGAAACCGAAAAGAGCGATATTCAGACCTCTCTTGACGAGCTTAAAAAGCAGGTTGCCGATAAGAATATAGAGGGCATTAAGTCTGCTCAGGAAGAGCTGCAGAAAAAGGTTTACGCTGTAAGCGAAAAAATCTATCAGCAGGCACAGCAGGCCCAACAAGCACAGGGCGGTCAGGGTGACCCCAACGGCGGCGCAGGCCCCGACGGCAACGTTTACGACGGCGACTTTAACGACGTAGGCGACGGTCAATAAAAATATACAGGGGGATGCACGCCATCCCCTTTTGCCTGTTATAAGGAGGGCTAACCCTTGGCAGAGGAAAAACGAGATTATTACGAGGTGCTGGGCGTAGATAAATCAGCATCTGACGACGATATAAAAAAGGCCTACCGTCAGCAGGCCAAAAAATATCATCCCGACCTTAATCCCGGCGACGCATCGGCAGAAGCCAAGTTTAAAGAGGTTAACGAGGCCTACGAGGTGCTGTCGGACAGCGATAAAAAGGCCCGCTACGACCAGTTCGGCCACGCAGGCGTCGACCCCAATTTTGGTGGCGGCGGCGGTGGCTACGGCGGTGGCTTCGGCGGCGGCTTTGACGTTGACCTTGGTGATATTTTCGGCAGCATTTTCGGCGGCGGCTTCGGTGGTGGCTTTGGCGGTGGACGACGCTCTAACCCCAACGCTCCTCGCAGAGGACGGGACGTGCAGGCCACCGTTGCCCTTGAGTTTGACGAGGCGGCACACGGCTGCAAAAAAACCGTTAAGGTGCAGATAATAGACAACTGCAGCGAATGCGGCGGCAACGGCTGCCGTCGCGGCAGCGCGCCCAGAACCTGCCCCACCTGCGGCGGTCGCGGCAGCGTAACCACCATTCAGCGCACCCCCTTCGGTCAGATGCAGTCACAACGCCCCTGCGACCATTGCAGCGGCACCGGCCGATTTATCGATAACCCCTGCCCCGTTTGCTCGGGCAAGGGCAAGGTGCGCCGCACAAAAGAGGTGCCTATCGACATCCCCGCAGGTATTGACGACGGTCAGGTTATTACCGTTTCGGGCGGCGGTGACGTTGGCTCTAACGGCGGCCCTGCAGGCGATTTGCAGGTTATTGTTAACGTGCGTCCCCACCCCATTTTTGAGCGTGACGGCTACGACGTTTATATTGAGGTGCCTATCACCTTTGCACAGGCGGTGCTTGGCGACGAAATTTTTGTGCCCACCGTTGACGGCAAGGTATCGCTTAAAATTCGCGAGGGCACTCAGCCCGACGATATGTATAAGCTTAGAGGCAGAGGCATTCAGCGTTTGCGCGGCTCGGGCAAGGGTGACCAATACGTTAAGGTAACCATTGAGGTGCCCCGCGACCTGAAAAGCGAGCAAAAAAAGCAGCTTAAGGCCTTTGAAGAGGCGCTTAACGATAAAAACTATAAAAAGCGCACCTCTTTTTTCAGCAAGGTGAAAGAGCTTTTTAAAGACTAAACATAAAAACCGACGAGTGTTAATGCACCCGTCGGTTTTGTTTTTATAACAATGGCTCAAATTGTTGAAAAAGGGTGAAAAGGTTGATATAATAAAAGCAGCTTCTGCCATAATCAAAAAAACAATAACCCTTTAGGAGATTTTAATATGTTTATCACCTTTAACGAAGCTACCCGCCAATTTTATTTGCACACCAACAACACAAGCTACGTTATGGAGCTTTACGAGGGTCGCCTTGCCCACAGCTATTGGGGCCGCCGTATAACCGAGCTGCCCCCCATTGAGCATTATCACCCATTTTTCTACGGGGGTGCCTTTTCGGCCCCCGACATTCCCAACCGAATGATGAGCTCTACCGACAAGCTTGCTCAAGAATACCCCACCTACGGCACGGGGGATATGCGTAGCCCCGCTTTGCAGGTTGAAAACTGCGCCGACGACAGAATAACCGCTTTGCGCTTTAAGGATTATCGCATTTTTAAGGGCAAGCCCACCCTTTCGGGACTGCCCGCCACCTACGGTGACGACTGCGAAAGCTTGGAAATTACCCTTGCCGACGATTTGACGGGGTTGACCGCACTTTTATGCTATACCGTTTTTCCCGAAAAGGACGTGCTGACCCGCTCGGTAAAAATCGAAAACCGCGGCACCCATCCCTGCAAGCTTGAAAAGGTTGCCTCTTTTTGCCTTGACCTGAACCAAGACGGCTTTGAGGTTATTCACCTTCACGGCGCCTGGGCAAAAGAGAGGCATATTCAGCGCCTTCCTCAATCGGCGGCCACCATGCTTTTTGAAAGCAAGCGCGGCACCAGCTCTCACAACGAAAACCCCTTTATTGCCCTGGTGCGCCCCGAAACCACCGAGGATTACGGCGATGCCTACGGCTTTTGCCTGGTTTATTCGGGCAGCTTTTCGGCAGAGGTATCGGGCGAGCAATACGGCACCACCCGCGTGCAGATGGGCATTCAGCCCTTTGGCTTTGAGTGGCAGCTTGGCTGCGGTGAAAGCTTCCAGGCACCCGAGGCAATTATGGTTTATTCGGCCAACGGACTGGGCGAAATGAGCCGCCGCTTTCATAAAATAATTCGCAAAAATCTATGCCGCGGAAAATTCCGCGATACCGAGCGCCCCGTGCTTATTAACAACTGGGAGGCCACCTATTTTGACTTTAATCAAGATAAAATTCTTGACTTTGCCCAAAGAGCCAAGGGTGTAGGCGTTGACCTGCTGGTGCTTGACGACGGCTGGTTTGGCAAAAGAGATCTTGACAACTGCTCTTTAGGCGACTGGGTGGTTAACAAAAAGAAGCTACCCGACGGCTTAGAGGGGCTGTGCCAAAAAATCAACCAAATGGGTATGCAGTTTGGCTTGTGGTTTGAGCCCGAAATGGTTTCGCCCGACAGCGACCTTTACCGCAGCCATCCCGATTGGTGCATTCACACCAACGACCGCCCACGCACCCAATCCCGTCAGCAGCTTGTGCTTGATTTAACCCGCCCCGAAGTGTGCGATTACATTATTGACGCCGTTTGCTCGGTTATAAGCAGCTGCCCCATATCATACGTAAAGTGGGATATGAACCGCAGCATAACCGAAATGCCCCGCAAGGGCTTTGCCCACCGCTACGTTTTGGGCTTGTACCGCGTGCTTGAAGAAATAACCGCCCGTTTTCCCAACGTGCTGTTTGAAAGCTGCAGCGGTGGCGGCGGTCGCTTTGACGCGGGTATGCTTTACTATATGCCACAAACCTGGACGAGCGACGACACCGACGGGGTTGAGCGATTGTATATTCAAGAGGGCACCGGACTTGTTTATCCCATAAGCAGTATGGGCGCCCATATATCGGCCGTTCCCAATCATCAGGTTGGGCGCATCACCCCATTAGCATTCCGCAGCAAGGTGGCGCTTATGGGTCGGTTTGGGCTTGAGCTTGATTTGGCCAAGCTTGACGATGCGTCCCTTGAAACCATTTCAAAGGAAATTTGCCTGTATAAAAAATATCAGCAAGATATTCATCAGGGCGATTTGTATCGCCTGCTGTCACCCTATAAGGGTCGCACCGCCGCCTATGAAATTGTAAGCGAAAACCGCGTGCTGGTGTTTGTTATGAACATTGCAGGGGCACCCAACCAGGCACCCGTAACCATGAAGCTGAAGGGGCTTGACCCGTCGGGTAGGTACGTGGATTGCAACACGGGCGCCGTCTACCACGGCAGCACCCTTATGGGAGCAGGTATACCCATAGATACCCGCCACGACCACACCGCGTTTTTGCTTGTGTTTGATAAGCAGCCCTGAATATAAAACAAAGCACCGTCTTGCGCAACAGCGTTTGGACGGTGCTTTTTGGTTGAATTATAAAAAGCGGGTTAAAAACTCGTCGGCTTCCTCTCGGCTTTTAAAGATAACAACCTCTTTTTCGGCCTTGTGCTTTTCAATAAGCCGATATATATCGGGCAAAGAGTTGGCGGCAAAGGACTTTATAAACTCTTCAAACTCTGCATCCAGCTCGGTTTCTATCCAGGGCATTTCTTTGCGGGGCTTGCCAATGCGGGAAATTGCCCCCTGCAAGCACAGTTGGGTGGGCAAATCAAAAAGCACCACCGTATCGCACTCTTTTATGCGCGCTTCCATAGTTCGGCTGTAATTGCCGTCTATAATCCACCCGTCGGTTGCAAAGATTTCAGACAGCTTTTGGTCAAACTCTTCTCTGGGCACGTGGGTTTTGTCGGGCTTGTGCCAAATAGCATCAAGATAGTGCAAGGGCAGCCCCGTGCCCTTGCTGAGCTTTTCGGCAAAGGTGGTTTTGCCGCTGCCCGGGCACCCTATTACAATAACTCGCTTCACTTTTAGTTCTCCTTTAGCAGTGTTAAGGATTGCTGTTAAAATTGTATCACAAAGCCAAGCTTTTTGCT
>JAZQSG010000002.1:0-7307 GCA_045630025.1 Acutalibacteraceae bacterium | reverse complement strand
GCTTGGCCTCCGACTTCTTGGTCAAGCCTTTTCGTTAGAATAAGGTTGTTATCCAATTAACAACACCATAAATCACGCTCGCTACTGTTCCATACACAATAACGGGACCCGCAATAGTAAACATCTTTGCGCCGACTCCTAATATGAACCCTTCTGCTGCTGTCAATATAGGACACAGTCATTTGCAAAAATATTTACATTAAATCGTCGGTGTGGTATAATGAAATTACGTGAGGTGCGATTATGAGAAAAACAATATTATCAATTTCGGTTTTGATGCTAATTATTGCTTTATGTGGTTGCAATAAATTAGTGGGAGGAAATCTTTTAGAGATGGCCGGTATGGAATTTGATTCTCAAATAGAAATGATAGAAAAATGTTTATCTATTAATCTTGAAGATTTAACTGACGATTATATAGAAACAATATATTCTCAAACAGATCCGGAAGGAAATAGTGTAAGTATTCAGTTTATTTCACTTGAAGGTGCCGGAGACGTTATTGAACCAAAAATCAAAGAATCTAATAAATGGTCAGCGTTACCGTTAAATGATGCTGTTGATAATCTGTTATCGTCAAGCGGTGTATATGATCAATATGGCTTTGAAGATACACACGGGTATTTTACCATAAGCGGTGTCTTGCCACATGGAGAAGATTTTGATTTTGATCAAAGCAACATGAGCAAATGGGAAGTTTACGAAATAGGGATTTGGGATACCTATGACGAAACTCTTTATTACATTTCAATAACAAAACAATAATTTAAGGCGGGTGTACTACCCGCCTTTTTCGTTAAAATAAGGTCGTTACCCAATAGATAATTCCGTAAACGACACTCGCAACTGTTCCATACACAATAACGGGGCCTGCGATTTTGAACATATTTGCGCCGACGCCGAGGATAAATCCTTCTGATTTAAACTCCACCGCGGGGGATGCCACCGCGTTGGCAAAGCCGGTGATGGGCACAAGACTGCCTGCACCTGCAAAGCGGGCGTAATTATCATACAAATGGGCGGCAGTAAGCATTGCAGTTATAAACACCAGGGTTACCGAAACCAACGAGCCGGACAACTCGGCATCTATGCCAAAGCCAATATAAAGGTTTAGCAGCAGCTGACCAAAGCAGCATACGGCACCGCCAACCAAAAAAGCCCTTATACAGTTGCTTAAACTTGGTGATGGCGGTGATTTTTGCTTGGTTAACAAATCGTACTCTTTTTTAGTCAAATTATTCATAAAAAAATCCCCTTTTGCTTATTGTTCCGCAAAAAGAGGATTTTATTTTTAATTTTCTTTTTTTCTGTAAGCTCTTGCAGTGCTGCCGTACATAATTCTGCCCAGTTTTAGCTTTTTGGCATATTTATCGTTTACAAACTTTTCGTAAACGCGTCGGTTGGCACGGCGCAGTTTGCTGAAAAAGGAATAAATTTGATGGCACACCTCACTGTCGTTGGGCAAGCTGAGCCACAACCCCAATCGGGTAACCGCCAATCGGGCAATTCGATAGGCAATGCAATTAATGGCGGCCGTTTTGCTATCGGGAGAAGATGCATAAACGTTAAACAAATCGGTCAAGGCAAAAATGGTTTGCTCTAACTGCAAAGCATCACCCTGAACAAGACTTACGGGGGCTGTGAAACGGCACAAATCGGCATCAACACCGCCAACGGTTACCGCTTTCATTAATCCGTTGATAAAAAACTCTGCATAATCGTTGCGCCAATTGCCCACAGAATCGCAGGCGGCAATAAGCTGAGTTTTAACTACCGCCGTCTGTGAGGGTAAATTTAAAATCAGGGGGGCGGCATTCTCAACGGGGGTGCCGCGACCCATAAGGCCCAAGGGAGCGTTATACCCCTCTTTTGCGCCTGTGGAATCATCGGTAACGGTGCAGCCGTGAATTACCAAATCATCATCAGTATCTGATAAAAAGCGCATAAGCAAATCTAATCCGTTGGGCTCAATTATGCAATCGCTACCCATAGGGCGCAGATATTTGCCCACGGCAAGCTGCGCCGATTGCTGCACAAAGGTTTGTTGGCTGTTATAGGTTGCGGTGCGTATTATATCGGGGTAGCGGTCTATGTAGCCCTGAAGAAGGGCAAGGGTGCTTTCATCCTGACCGTCGTTAACAAAAATCAAAACGTCGGTATGAGGCGCCCACGCTGCTATTACTATTGAATCAAGACATTCTGCAAGCCGATTATAACCCGGTTTTGTATCTATACACAGTGTGAGCAGTTTTTGCTGCATGATTGCACATCCTCAATTAAAACGATTTGTCGTACTTTTTGGCAAAAAACTTTGCCTTTAAAAAGGCGGCGCCTTTTTTGAACCAATTTATACCCTGGGCATCAAGATAGCCCACCTCGGTATATTGGATTTTGTTGGTGTTAAGCCACACGTCCAGCAGTAATTCCGACACTCTGCCGGGGTAACGGGCGTGAAAGGCCGAATATTTTGTTGGCGGAACCTTTTGCTCAAGCTCGAAGAGTATATCGAAAAGCCATTCGCAATATTGCTGCATAAGGTCGCGGCGCATTATCATCATATTAAACATATGTGCGCTTGTGCGCTTTTTAAGCAGGTTGAACTGGGGCAAATATTCGGGATAACGCTTGGCAATTATCTCCCCTGCGCCGTCAAGAGTTTCGACGTACATCGTGTGGTCGTAATGCTTGTAAAGGGTTTCAATATAATAGCGGCGCTTTTTTGGCAACACAACGGGTGCCTTTTCTATAAGCTTGGCGGCCTCCTCTGCAGTTAGGGGCTGCTTTTTGCCCGCAGAAAAATGGCGGCGATAATGAGCAAGGCCGATATAATCGGCATCAAGATTTTTGCTTGCCCAATAAAGCACAGTCAGCTCGCAAAACTGACGGTTTTTTTCTGATATATTATCGCCTGTGTTATCACCAACAAAGCCGATATCTTCACCCAAGGCACGACCTGCGTGAACGGGTATATAAAGCTCGTCGGCAGGGGTTTCGCATTTTTTATGACAAGCTATTGCAACCTTTACTGTCATTTTTAAAGCTCCTTTTCGGCCAGCGCCAATGCGGCGGCAACCACCTTATCCATATCGTAATATTTATACTCACCTAAGCGCCCGCCGAATATAACGTTGCTTTCGGCGGCAAGCTGCTGATAGCGCTGATATAACGCCTGATTTTTTTCGTCGTTAACGGGATAATAGGGCTCGTCGCCTACACTCCACGTTGAGGGATACTCTTTAGTTATAACCGTGTGAGGCGTTTGTGCAGACTCAAAATATTTATGCTCGATTATGCGGGTGTAAGGAGTTTCGCGGTCGGTATAGTTAACAACCGCCGTTCCCTGATAATCGGGCTGCTCTAACCGCGAGGTTTCAAAGCGCAAGCTGCGATAATCAAGAGCGCCGTAGCAATAATCAAAATAACGGTCGATAGCGCCCGTATATATAACCTTATCTGCAAGAGTAACAAGTTCTTCCCTGCTATCGAAAAAATCGGTATTAAGCTGAACCTCTACCCCGTGAAGCATATTGGCCACCATTTGGGTGTAGCCACCAATGGGAATACCTTGATAGGTATCGTTAAAATAATTGTTGTTAAACTCGAAACGCACGGGCAAACGGCGAATTATAAAGGCAGGCAACTGATTGCAGGGTCTGCCCCACTGCTTTTCGGTGTAGCCCTTAACCAGCTTTTCGTAAACGTCGGTACCAACAAGAGATATGGCCTGCTGCTCAAGATTTTCGATAACGGCGTATTCCTTGCGCTGCGACTCGATAATTTGGCGGGCCTCGTCGGCGGTTTCGACACCCCAAAGCTGTTTGAAGGTGTTCATATTAAAGGGTAAGTTATATCGCTCACCGTGATAATCGGCAATAGGAGAATTAACGTAGTTGTTAAATTGGGCAAATCGGTTTACATAACGCCAAGTGTTTTCGTCAGAGGTATGAAAAATATGCGCACCGTAAAGGTGAACGTTGATGCCGTCTACGTTTTGAGTGTAGACGTTGCCGCCAATGTGTTCGCGCTTATCGATAACAAGGCAGCGTTTGCCTGCATCGGTTGCCTGACGGGCAAACACAGCACCGAAAAGACCTGCGCCAACTATTAAATAATCATACTTTTTCATCAAAATTGCTCCTCTTTTAAAAGGACTGAACTGCAAAAAGGCACCCGCTATCAGCTGGCGCCTTTGCCTGAAAAGACTCGACCAAAGGTTTTAATTACTATCTTAACATCAAGCCAAAAGGATATATTGTTTACATAATACAGCTCTTGATCTTGCCGCTGATGGCTTGCATAGCTGGATTCGTTGCGAGAATATGCCTGCCAATAACCGGTGAGACCCGGCTTAACGCTGACAATTTGATCAATCTGCTCTTGGGTGTAGTTGGCCAAAAGTTCATCTCTTGGTACGGGACGCGGACCGACAAAGCTCATATCGCCCTTAAAGATGCACCAAAATTGAGGGAGCTCGTCAATGCTGGTTTTGCGGATGAATTTGCCCACCTTTGTAACGCGGGGGTCACCATCCAGCTTATACTCAAGCTTAAACTTTTTAAAATCTTCTTCAGATAAAGAGCGCTCAATTTTTTCGTCGGCATTTACGCACATACTGCGGAATTTATATATAACAAAATCTTTTCCGCCCTTGCCCACTCTTATTTGCTTAAAAATTGCAGGGCCGCCATCGCTTTTAACGATTATGGCGGTTACCAGATAAATTGGCAAACAAACCAAAAGAAACACAAATGACAAAACTATATCAGCAACACGCTTAATAAAACTGTAAAAGGTCTTCGCTTTGGGTGTGCTTTGCCCGTTTGTCGCAGTTTTCATTCAGCTCATCCCCTTTCGTAAGAGTTAACGCAAATTAAGTGGCAGACGACGTTGGCGCCACCGACTTAGGGTCGACGTAATCCCCTGTTTCAAGAATAAAGTCGTGAATTTTTTTGGTCGCCACGTCAAGGTCGTAAACATAGTACCAAGTGCCGTTGATGGTTTTGCCGTATGCCTTGCAGCCCTCGTCAGGCAGACCAAGATTTTCAATAGTGGGCTTTTCGGTAAGGGCCCACATACCCATATCTATCATTTCTTTATTGGTGAGTGAGGTTTTAGTGTTATCCAGAACGGTTTTGCAAAGGCCGTTAAGTTCACCTACGCTACAATGCTTAACCTGGTCAAACATTGCGGCAAGCACCTCGCGCTGACGGCTGCCGCGCTCTAAATCGGAGCCGGTGTAGCGGTCGCGAGAGTAGGCCAGGGCCTGACCGCCGTCGAGAAGCTGATAGCCCGCCTTTTCAACCTTTTTGGTTTTGATGCCGCATTCACTGTTGATATAAGGAATGTACTTGTTGTTCATTACCTTACGTTCACTCTCGTTAACGTCTATCCACACGCCGCCGATTGAATCGATAACCTCGGCAAAGCCGTAAAAGTTGATTGACACAAAATCGGTAATATTCATTTCGAAATTGCGGTTAATGGTATCAACCGACATCGCCGCCTTGCCGTACATATAGGCGTGGGTGATTTTATCTTTATGAGTTTTGCCGTTGTTGCGCACTATCTGTACGTAAGTGTCGCGGGCAATAGAGGTCATTTTTATCTTATTATGAACCGAATCCAGAGTTAATATAATTATAGCGTCTGAACGGCCCTCGTCATTGTTTTTACGAGTATCAATGCCAAGCAGGGCTATATTAATATAGTTTTCGTATTTTTTCTGCGCTTCGGAGGGAACCGATACCTCCCCTTCTATTTCGACACGCTCTACACGGTTAAGCATGCTGTTAATATAAATATAACCGCCGCCAAAAATAGCACATGCCAAAATAACAATTGAGCACACAACAATTAAAACGATTTTTAAAACGCTCTTTTTGCCCTTTGGCTTTTTATTCTTTTTGTATGAATTAAGGGCGTAATCATCGTGATTAAGACGGTTGAGCTCTGACATAATTTAAATTACACCTCGAAACAAAGGTTATGATTAATTTAGTTATATACACATTCGGTTTATTATACTATAATTTGTCGCAAAAGTCAACAATATATGACCCTTGAGAGCATAAGCCGCAACTATTGTTTAATATTAACTGAATAAAGGATAAAAGCACGCTGCAAAATAGAAATATTGAAGTTTTTTCAAAAAAATTTTATAGAATTTTTTTAAAAAATTGGTGAACTTTTTATGAATATTATTGAGGTTGAAAACCTTACTAAAGTATATAAAAACGGCAAAAAGTGCCTAAAAGCCCTAGAAAACGTGACTTTTTCGGTACAACAGGGGCAGTTTGTTGCCATAACGGGCCCTTCGGGTTCGGGAAAAACAACTTTAATGAATATTCTTGGTTGCCTTGACAGACAGAGCTTTGGGATGTATTATTTAAAGGGAGAGAATGTTTCTCGTCTTAACGACGGAAAGTTGGCCAGACTGCGCAACCGCTCAATTGGTTTTGTTTTTCAAAGTTGTGACCTTGTGTCTGATTTAACAGCTGAAGAAAACGTATGGCTTCCCCTTTATTACAGAGGGGTTTCGCCCAACCAACGAAGGGCGGCGGCAAAAGCTGCTCTTGAGCAGGTGGGGCTTTCCCATCGGGCAGGCCATCTGCCAAAAGCGTTAAGCGGCGGTCAGCGCCAACGGGTTGCAATAGCCCGCGCTATTGCTGCACGACCCGACGTTATTTTAGCCGATGAGCCCACGGGCAGTCTTGACTGTGATGCCCGAGACGAGATTATCTCTATTTTGCAGCAAATCGCCCTGCAGGGCGGTACCGTTGTTGCTATAACCCACGACGTATCTCTTGCAAACTCTGCCCAAAGGGTGCTTAACGTGCACAACGGGCACTTGCATCAGAAAGGATGAATTTTAATGGAGCTTAAAAAGCTGAAAAGCGGTACTGACATAAGAGGTGTCGCTTGCGATGGCGTAATCGGCCAGCCGGTTGAGCTTACCGACAACGTGGTAAATTTAATTGTGCGCGCCTTTGCCACCTGGCTTATGAAAAAAGGTTTTCCCGACCAGACCGTTGTTGCCGTTGGCCACGACTGCCGCATTTCGGGTCCCCGAATTCACAATGCCGTTATTGCCGCCCTTAACAAATCGGGTATGACGGTTTATGACTGCGGTCTGTGCACCACCCCCGCCATGTTTATGACGACGGTGCTTACCGGTTGCGATGCAGCTATATCAATCACCGCCAGCCATCATCGCTTTAACCGTAACGGTCTTAAATTCTTTACCCGTAACGGTGGTCTTGACGGCAAAGATATTAGCGAAATAATCAGCTATGCCGAAGCCGAAACCT
>JAZQSG010000001.1:0-3776 GCA_045630025.1 Acutalibacteraceae bacterium | reverse complement strand
CAGATGGAAGGCGGTCGTGCAATGGGTCTCACCTTTGCTGCTACAATGATGAAAATTGTTGTTCCGCAGGCAATTAAAAACATATTACCCACCAAGTCGGATCGTAGCCATGTCGTTCTGTGAGCCAAGGAGTTGTATGACAAGCTTGTCTTCCTAAGACCGCTTGGCCTCCGACTTCCCCGGTCAGATGGAAGGCGGTCGTGCAATGGGTCTCACCTTTGCTGCTACAATGATGAAAATTGTTGTTCCGCAGGCAATTAAAAACATATTACCCACCATGGGTAACGAGTTTATTACCCTTATTAAAGAAACATCAATTGTAAGCTTTGTTGGCGCAAGCGACTTGTACAAAGCATTTAACGATATGGGCACAAACTCATATGAATTTATGATTCCCTACTTGGTTATGGCGATAATTTATATTATTCTTGTGCTTGGTATCAGCTTACTAATTAAGCTTATGGAAAGGAGACTGAGAAAAAGTGATAGAAGTATGTAATCTCTATAAAAGCTTTGGTGATAACGAAGTTTTAAAAGGAATTGACCTTACCATCAGCAAAGGCGAAATCGTTGTTATTCTCGGTCCCTCCGGTTCCGGTAAAAGCACCTTGCTGAGATGCCTTAACTGTATGGAAGATCCTACATCAGGCAACATTTTCTTTCATGGCGTTGACCTTGCCGATATGAGCGTAGATATAAACGTTCACCGTCAAAAAATGTGTATGGTTTTTCAGCACTTTAATCTGTTTAACAATAAAACAGTTTTACAAAACCTTACCCTTGCACCTATTTACGTAGCAAAGAAAAAGGCCGCTAAAGCAAAACGTGCTAAGTTCTTTGGCAAAGAGTATAACGCCGACGATATTCGCACAACAGCTGATATAACGGCCGCTGCAACCGAAAATGCCATGAAACTGCTTGATAGAGTTGGTCTTACCGATAAGGCAGACGAATATCCTTCAAAGCTTTCCGGCGGTCAAAAGCAACGTGTTGCGATTGTAAGAGCGCTTGCTATGAATCCCGATGTGATGCTTTTTGACGAGCCGACCTCTGCTCTTGACCCCGAGATGGTTGGTGAAGTACTTGAAGTTATGAAGGACCTTGCAAAAGAAGGTATGACTATGGCTGTAGTAACCCACGAAATCGGTTTTGCACGTGAAGTTGCATCCAGAGTTATATTTATTGACGAAGGTATCATTCAAGAAGATGGTACTCCCGAACAAATCTTTAACAATCCTCAAAACCTAAGAACAAAGAGTTTCCTTTCTAAAGTATTATAATTGCACTCCCCTCCTGAATTTAGGAGGGGATTTTTTATGCCTGTTGCCTTTATATAATTAGTAAGCAATAAATAAACAACAAGCAAAATTCCATTAGCATCCCTAACTTTACTATCCTTGAAATACTCTTGCTGGCCTTGGATAAGGTTTTGCCTTCGGAGTCTCGGTTGGAAAAAAGTTCTTGACTTTCTGTGAGGTTTTGTAGTATCTTTTCATTTGTGGGGATTGTGGGCAATGTTCTGCCCGGTCCCACTTTTTCTATTTGATGAACAACATACAAGACTTTCTCACCATTTGTGGTATTGGTGACTTTTAGTTTTGCCTCCCAAATGGTGTTTTCTTTATCTTGAATATATGTTATCCATATAAGTGAACATTTTTCTAATGTTGATGCATAAAACAAACAAGTCACCTTTGCTTGCAACAAAGATGACTTGTTATTGGCCCGCCCGGAGGGATTCGAACCCCCGGCCCCCAGAATCGGAATCTGATGCGATATCCAACTTCGCTACGGGCGGTTATTTACCGAACTATTATAGCACTATTTTCACACAAAGTAAAGAACAAAAAAAGCAACAGCTGAAATCAGCTGTTGCTTTAAATTTTTACATTTATGCTTTTGCCTGTTTTTTAAACAACACAAATGCAGCGGCAGTTGCGCTGAGAAGCATTGCTACGGCAGGGATAAGAATATTTCTAGAATCGCCTGTTACAACGCCACCGTCAGACAAAGGAGCAAGATAAACGTTAGACCACTTTCTGCCGTTGGGGCACCAGTTATTAACCAAGCGCAAGCTAAGCTTTGCGTTTTTAAATCCGGCGCCATCGTAAGCAACAGAAGTAGACTTACCACCAGCAGCAAGAGTCCAATCTATTGCAACGCCACCCAACGTAACGTAAATCTTACCGTTGTAGTATCTAAGCTCATACTCTCCGTTAGGAATCAAGGTCAAGTCGGAGGTTGCAAGCACTTCACCGTTGTGCAACAACAATGCGGTATAGGTATTATCATCAGAATTGCTTGCAGTGGCATCGTTTTTAATTCTTAACTCAATTGTATCAAATCCGTCACCAATTGAAGCAGAGCACCATTCACCATAATAATTGGTATATCCATTCTTCATAGCCAAAGTTCCGCCAAAAGCAAAGCCGTTTGACAAATTAAAGCTCTTAACTGTAGTAATTGTATAGGCAGTTTGATCGGCGGGAGCAACAAATATACCGTTGCTGATATGCTTGGTATGACCTTCCCACTCGGCAGGATCCATCTGATCGCCACCCCACTTTTTATCGAGGGCCTCACCTTCAATTAAAGAAGGATCGGGCTCGGGTTCAGATTCACCCAGAAGCTTAACGTTAGTATAATCGTAATACTGATCCCACATATCATAAGAATAAAGTGCAAAGGTTGCATCTTTCAATGAAAGCTTGTTATCGGTATCGGTATAGGTGGCAACCTGAGCCAACGCTCTGCCTTCATAATAAGCACCAAAGGTAATCGTTTTGGTTTCGGGGTCATAAACAGCTTTGTATTCAGTTGCTTTACCAACCGATGAATGCAAGTATGCAACGTACTCTGACCACTTGATTGTTTCGTTTTCAGAATCATACTTGTCAGCAGTCTTGCCAATTACCTCACCCGTTGCAACAACAACGCCGTCCACAAGAATAACGGGAGTAGAATACTCTTTAAGGGCAACGGTTACGTTACCGATTTTTGCACCCATAACGTATGATTTGCTGTAGTTAGAGGTATAAAGCTTGCACAAGCTTTGATATGACAAGGTAAAGCCCTTGGTTAAGTTAAAGTTGGTTTTTTGATATATAAAGGATGCAGCAGCATTTGAATCGGAATTTGCAAGCTTAACAGAAGTCATATCGCTTGAAATTTCAGCTGCGTTTACAATCTTCCAATCCTCTGCAACGATAGGGGTGGTGTCATTAAACGAAACGCCTAAGCCAACAAGTGCATCATCGTCTTCGTCTTCGCCGCCACCTTCGCCGTCGCCTTCTCCTTCTCCATCTCCATCAGGATTGGGGTCAGGTGTAACATCTTCAGCTTTACCGTTAAGCTCAAAATAGGTGTAAGGGGTGTATTGATCCCACATATCATTGGTATAAAGAGCAACTACGGCATCGTCAAGATCCAATTTAGACTCGGTATCGGTATAGGTTGCAACAGCTGCAACGGCAACGTCATCAATATATGCGCCAAAGGTTACTGTTTGAGTTTCAACATCAAAAGCAGCTTTATAAACTATGTTTTTGCCGGTTGAATGAAGATACTCTTTGTATTCCATCCAATTAATTTTGCCGGTATCTTCATTAAAGTTGGTTGAGTTTTTGCCAACAACGTCACCCAATGCAACCTCTTCGCCGTCAACAACGATTGCGGGCGTGCCATACTCTTTAAGAGCAACCAAAAGATTGCCGATTTTGACACCCATAACGTAGGTTTTGCTATAGTTTGAGGTGTATTGACGGCAGCTGGCTTTA